>JAEXPB010000202.1 GCA_023438965.1 Bacillota bacterium
TCGCCGGCCGCGATGGGATCCAGGCCGCCCAGGCTGGTCAGGACGGCCAGCAGCAGATCGGGGCGCAGGTTTTCCTTGCTGCCGGCCCGCACACGCGCCAGCAGCCGGTCTTCGGCGATAATTTCCAGGCTGATCAGCAGCGGCTGGATATCGACGGTGATCATTTTGCCTTTGCTGTTTTTCTCGGTCAGCCAGGGCGTCCCGGCGGGCAAGGCCAGCAAGCGGCGGGCAGCCGGCGCGAGGCCGGGGCCCTGTAATTCGTAATCGGCGGCCCGGATCAGGCTCATCAGGCTGGGACCCTGCTCGCTGACCGGCACGGCGGCCAGGATCGCCAGGCCGGCCGGGAGACTGCGATTCAGCTTGGTCATCAGGTCCGGCGCGGCGACCGGTTCGGTCAGGCTGACGTCGACATAATCGTCGCGGGTGGCCAGGCCGACGCCGATCGGCAGGGCGAAGGCCAGTTGCGGGCGCGGGTTGAAGCCCTTGGAGTAGGCGACCGGCAAGCCGGCACGGCGGATCGAGCGTTCAAAGGTCCGCATCAGGTCCAGGTGGGCCAGCCAGATGGCCGGTTCGCTGCGGGCATAGCGCAGGCGCATGGTCAGGCCGTCCGGTTCCTGGCGGTCAGGTGTTGGCTGCTTGCTGTCCATGGCAGATCCCCCCTTCAAAGTCCTGGGCGCCGCAAGCGCCGCAGGCGAGGCGGCATTGCGGGGTGGTCAGCCCGGCGAGGGACTTGCGGTATTCGTCCTGCAGGTAATCGGTCCGGACGCCGCAGTCCAGGTGCGACCAGGGGAAGATCTCGGTCAGCGGCCGCTCGCGGTTGGCATAGAAGGCCGGATCAAGGCCGGCGGCGGCCAGGCAGTCCAGCCAGACGGCATAGTCGAAGCATTCGTCCCAGGCGTCGAAGGTGCGGCCGCGCCGCCAGGCGGCCAGGATGACCGGGCCGAGCCGGCGGTCGCCGCGGGCCAGGATGGCTTCCAGCTGCGAAGTCGCCAGGTCGTGCCATTGGTATTTGACGTTGCGGCTGCGCAGGAGCCCGCGCAGCTGCTGGGTCCGCTCCCTGAGCGTCTCCCCTTCGGCCTGGGGCGCCCACTGGAACGGCGTGAAGGGCTTTGGAATGAACAAGGCCGTGCTGACGGTCATTTCCAGGCGGCGCGGGCGCTGGTCGCGCGGCAGGCTGTAGTAGAGGTCCTCGATCGCGCGGACCAGGTCGGCTATGCCGGCGACATCCGCGGCGGTTTCCGTGGGCAGTCCAAGCATGAAATAGAGCTTGGCGCCGTTCCAGCCGCCCTGGAAGGCCAGGCGCATCGCGTTCAGGAGATCCTCTTCGGTGATGTTCTTGTTGATCACGTCGCGCAGCCGCTGGGTGCCGGCTTCGGGCGCGAAGGTCAAGCCGCTCTTCCGGGTCTGGTGGGCTTTTTCCATCAGGGCCAGGGAGAAGGAATCCAGCCGCAGCGACGGCAGCGAGAGGCTGGTCTGATGCGGGGTCAGCTCGGCGAGCAGGCAATCGGTCAGGTTGCCCAGGTCGCTGTAATCGCTGGTGGACAGCGACAGCAGGCCGATTTCGTCATAGCCGGTGGATTGCTCCATCCGGCAGGCCTGGGCCGTCAGTGTCGCCGCGCTCTTCTCGCGCACCGGGCGATAGACCATCCCGGCCTGGCAGAAGCGGCAGCCGCGCGGGCAGCCGCGGAAGACCTCCAGGAACATCCGGTCGTGGACGATCTCGGTGTTCGGCACCAGCGTCTCGGTCGGATAGCTGGCGTTGTCGAGATCGCGGACGATTCTTTTACGGACCGTCGCCGGCACGCCGGGGCGGTTCGGCTGGATCGCGGCGACCGTTCCGTCGTCGTGATAGGTCACCGTGTAGAAAGACGGGACATAGACGCCCTCGATCCGGGCCGCCTGGAGCAGGAAGCTTGTCCGGTCCGCCTTGCCGGCCAGCTGCCAGGCGCGGTACAGGTCCATCAGCTCGTTCAGGGACTCCTCCCCTTCGCCGATCAGGACCAGATCGAAGAAATCGGCCATCGGCTCGATGTTGAAGGCGACCGGACCGCCGGCAATCACCAGCGGATCGCCGGCGCCGCGGTCGGCGGCCAGGAGGGGCACACCGCCCAGGTCCAGCATGTTCAGCACATTGGTGAAGGCCAGCTCGACCTGCAGCGAGAAGCCGATCAGGTCGAACTCGGCCAGCGGCGTCCGCGACTCCAGGGAGAAAAGCGGCAGCTTAAGCTCGCGCATCTGTTTCTCCATATCGGTCCAGGGGGCGAAGAACCGTTCGCACCAGGTGTCCGGCCGCTTGTTCAGCAGATCGTACAGGATCCGCAGCGACTGGTTGGACATGCCGATCTCGTAGGTGTCCGGGAAACAGAAAGCGAACCGGACCAAATCCGGTTCGCCGGCGTTAGCCTGCTTGAGGACGCTGTTCCACTCGCCGCCGGCATAACGGGCCGGTTTGGCAACCGCGTTCAGGACATGCCTGGGGATTTGCACTGTGGTCATGCGCGATTATTCCTTGCCGCCGGCCAGCCGCGCTTCGAGCTCGGCCTTCCGGGCTTCATAGCAGGGCTTGCCCAGCAGGGCGAACATGTTCTTCTTGTAGGCTTCGACGCCCGGCTGGTCGAAGGGGTTGACCGCCAGGAGGTAGCCGCTGATCGCGCAGGCTTTTTCAAAGAAATAGACCAGCTGGCCGAAATAGTAGGGTGTCATTTCCGGGATGCTGACCGTCAGGTTCGGGACGCCGCCGTCGATGTGAGCCAGGACCGTGCCCTGGGTGGCTTTCTGGTTGACGGTCGCCATGTCCAGGCCGGACAGGAAATTCAACCCGTCCAGGTTCGCCGGATCTTCGGGGATGATCATCGGCCGGCGGGCCTGCTCGACCTGCAGAACGGTCTCGAACAGCATGCGCCGCCCTTCCTGGATGTACTGGCCCATGGAATGCAGGTCGGCCGAATTGTCGACGCCGGCCGGGAAAATGCCGCGGCCGTCCTTGCCTTCGCTTTCGCCGTACAGCTGCTTCCACCATTCGGTGAAGTAGTGCAGGCTCGGTTCGTAATTGACCATGATCTCGATGCCGTAGCCTTTGCGCAGCAGGATGTTACGGCAGGCCGCATAGGCGTAGCAGGGGTTTTCGGCCGGATCGGGCTTGCGGAAAGCCTGCATGCCTGCCCGGGCGCCGCGCATGATCTCGCGGATGTCGATGCCGGCGGCGGCGATCGGCAGCAGGCCGACGGCGGTCAGGACCGAATAGCGGCCGCCGACGTCATCGG
>JAEXPB010000286.1 GCA_023438965.1 Bacillota bacterium
CTGGCTGAAATACGGCGACTGGAAGAAGAAGAGAAAATGCTTGAATAGCGGCCGGGCCCATGGGCTGTCCAGGATGCCGGCTTTCATTTTGAAGTCTTTGAGAGCAACAAGCGCGCCAATAATCGGAAAATATTTGTATACAAGATAGTATAGGACACCTGGAACCAGCATCAGCAAGATCGCTCTCTGCTGCCTTATTCTGGCCAGGAAGCGGAATAGTCCGGATTTCCTGCTCGGAGCCAAGGTCGGCAAAATGATCACTCCTCTCGTATGATCCCAGTGTAAACCAGACCGGGGCGGGAAAAAATGCACCATTTCGGCAAAAATGTCATCAAACATCACCGGCTGGGCCACCCGGCCGTTATTGGCCGTCTTGACCCTTGACAACCGGTGTGGTCCTGTATACGATAGGAACTTGAACAAAATCCGCGTTTACGAAGCAAATCCATTTGTGAAAACAGGCAATTGCCAGGCCGTACTGGCTCCTTGCTGACCAAGCTGAGGCTGAGTATGCAGAAAATCCGGGTTCTGGTTGTCGATGATGAAATCCCTTTCCTCAATCGCCTGCTGCAGGTTGACTGGGATCGCCTGGGATGTGTCTGCGCCGGCTCGGCGACCAACGGCCGGGACGCCCTTGAGCTGTGCCGCCAGTTGGCGCCGCAGCTGGTGATTACCGACATCAACATGCCGCTGATGGACGGCATCCAGTTGATGGAAACGATAAGAAATGAATTTCCTGATATTAAAATTATTCTGCTGACCGTGCTCGAAAGCTTTGCCTTCGCCCGGAAAGCCGTTGAATTCGGGGCGATCGGCTATGTGGTGAAAAGCGTCGATTTTACCGACGCGCTGGCGGAGTCCCTGGCTAAGGCCCGGTCGCTCCTGGCGGCCGACAACGGCAAGTACACCTTCAGTGAGGAAGGCGTGTTGCGCTCCAAAACCGGCCGGGTCATCCAGCTGCCGCCCGGCAATGATCCCCGCGAATACGGGCGGGAGCTCGAGCGGCTGGTCGCCGCCTGCCCGGGTACCCTGATCACCGTCCGCTCCCGCCTGCCGCTCCGCAAGCTGCCGCTGGCCGGCGAATGGGATGATTGGCTGGCCGGCCTGCAAGACAAGCACCAGTCTCTGGCAATGATCCTGCACAGCCCGGAATTGTTCGAGATCCTGGTCACGCTGCCCGGTCCGGAAGCGCGCGCCTGGTTCAGCAAACTGCTGCAAGCCGCCGGCAACCCCTTCGGCCTGCAGCCGGAGCAATGCCGCCTGGCCAGCCGGGCCCGCGTCGCCACTCTGGATGACTATTTCACCGCCCATCAGCTCAATCTGGCAGCCATCCGGCAGGGCTTTTACCAGACGAACCAATCGGCGGCGGAGACGGACCGTTCCGGTGCTTTCAGCCGGCTGCCCGCGGCGCAGGTCAGCGAGTGGATGCGTAAACTGGAAATTGCCGGCAGCCGGTATGACAAGATTGAGCAATATATTCGGGGTGATATCCTGCCGGCCATCTTGCGCGGCAATTTCGAGCCGGACGACGTCAGCGGTGCATTCGTGCAACTGGCCCGCCATCTGGAATTCCTTTATGCCGCCCGGGCCGATCATGATCAGGTGCAAAGTCTGGCCGCCGCCTGGACCCTGCGCGATCTGGTGGACCTGTTCCTGACCCGGGTCAGGGGGATACTCGGCCAGGACGGCAACTACTGTTACGAAGTCAAGGCGGCCATCGCCTATATGCGGACCAACCTGAGCAAGCCGGATCTCGGCCTGGCTGAGGTGGCCGGTCAGGTGAACATCAGCGTCGGCTATCTGTCCAAGCTGATCAAGGAGGCAACCGGCGAAACCTATAAGGAGATGCTGATCCGGTTACGCATGGAGCACGCCGCGCACCTCCTGCGCACAACCAGCGCCCGGGTTTATGAACTGGCCGAACAGACCGGCTACCAGAACTACCGGTCCTTCGCCAAGGCCTTCGCCGATTTCCATGGCGTCAACCCCAAAAAATTCGGCCGGCAGTAACTGTCGCCGGTCAGACGGGAGTGCGGGATCATGGCCAGTTACCGAAAATCCATTCTGCTGCGCACCTTCATCCAGTACCTGATCATCTCGGTGGTTTTCTTCGGCCTGGTCCTGCTGGTCTTTGCCGGCACCTCCAGCCGGTACATGAAGAGCCAGCTGCGTTCCGCCGCCGCGGACAACCTGGAGGTCATGCAGCTGAGCATCGACCAGGTATTTGCCGACATCAACAATATCATCTATATGCTGGGCCGCGAGCCATTGCTGTTCAGCGGCGATCCCGCCGCCCTGAACACTGTGCTGAAGGATTACCGGGACGCCAACGCCAAGATCCTGTCGCTGCTGATGATCATCGAAAACGGTCAGGTCACGGCCATTGACAGCCCTTTCCTGCTTTATGGCATCGATGTGGATGAGTCCTTTTACCTGAATCAGGCCCGACCGAACAAGCTGATCATCACCGAGCCCTATTATTCCAGCCTGACCGCCTCACGCACGGTCGGCTTCCTCCGCACCGTCACCGACGCCGCTACCGGCCGTTCCCTGCTATTGGTGATTGAAATCAAAGCCCGGAACCTGTTTGAACTGCTTACCAGCCGCATGAGTCCTGAAGAGACGCTGGTTGTTCTGTCGCCGGCCGGCTCGACGATCTATATGGATTACACATCCAGTTTGCTTGGCAGCAGCCTGCTGACTTCCGGTCCGGCCATCGACCTGGACAGCGGCTTCAAGGTCCGGCTGGACGGTTTGCCGAACGGCGTCAGCGAGATCGACGACAGCCCGCGCAAACTCCTGGTCGAGAAGAGCACCCGTTCCCAGGGCTGGGTGCTCTATTTGCTGGTCAATTACGAGCAGTTCTATACGGTCGTGATCGACATGACCCTGGATTATTTGAAAATCGCCCTGCTGGCGATCGCCGTCCTGGCGCTGGTCAGCTATTTCCTGAGCATCGGCTTCGTCCAGCCGATCAAGAAGCTGGCCCTGACCATGGACCGGATCAAGAGCAGCGATGCGCCAGTCACGCTCCAGCCGGTTCAGCGCCAGGATGAGATCGGCTCGCTGTGGAGCAGTTTCATCAACCTGATGGGTCGCCTCAAGCAGGCCATGAACGACAAGCTGGCGATCGAGCACGAACAGTACGAATTGGAATACAAGGTTCTGCAAAGCCAGATCCAGCCGCACTTCCTGCTCAACACCCTGATCTGCATCATCTCCTATATCGAAAACGGCCAGGTCGAGTCGTCGAAGCTGATGCTGAAATCCTTGAACACCCTGCTCTCCAGCAGCATCGACAAGACTTACGCCTTGATACCCTTCGAACAGGAGATTGCCTCGATCCAGGCCTATGTCACCTTGCAGAAACTGCGCATGGGCGACACCTTTGATTTTATCGTCGGCAACTGGGAGCCGTACCGGGATGTCCGCATCCCCAAGCTTCTGCTGCAACCGGTCGTGGAGAACGCCATTTACCACGGCATCTACGATATAGCCTGGCGAGGCCGGATCAGTATCGATTTCTTTCCGGAAAACGACCTCATCCACATTCTCATTACCGACAACGGCCGGGGCATCAGCGCCGGTCGGCTGGAAGAGCTGAATGCCGCCGGCAGCCCGGGCGCAAGCGAGCCGCCCGGTAAAAGCGGGATGGTCTCCATCGGTCTGTCCAATGTTGAAAAGCGCATTCGCAATTATTATGGTAATCTATGTGGTGTCTATATTTCCTCACGCGAGAACATCGGCACCAAGGTCGAACTGGTCATCCGTTCGGCCGTCCGGCCGCTCTCGCCAGCCGCAGGGCAGCCCGAACAGGAAGTGTTGAACCATGGACCTGAAAACGCACCGCAACACGCTGGGATTGCTCCGGCAGATGACCGACCGCCGGAGCAGCACCATTCCGCGCATTGACACGCCGCCGCAAAAGCCGGCCGGCCGGATCGGCGGGCCGGTCGCCCAGCCCTTCCCACGCACCTCGCCGGAAGCCCAGGGAATGGCTTCCGAACAGCTGGCCGCCTATCTCGAAGCGCTGCGCGACGACGAAACCCTCGATCCGCACGGTACCCTCGTCCTGCGTCACGGCGCCGTGATCGCCGAAGCCAGCTTCGGCGCCTACGACCAGGGGATCTGGCATATCACCCATTCCGAATGCAAGAGCATCACGGCCCTGGCCATCGGCATGCTGATCGATGAGGGGCGGCTTGATCTGGAGGACAAGGTAATCCGGATTTTTGCCGACAAGTCGGCCATGCTGACGCCGCTGACTCACAAAAGCATGACCGTCCGTCACCTCCTGACCATGACCAGCGGCATCGTCTTCAACGAAACCGGCGCCGTGACCGAGACCGATTGGGTCCGCTGCTTTCTGGAATCCAAGGTGCTGTCCGAGCCGGGCCACAAATTCAATTACAACAGCATGAATACCTACCTGTTATCGGCAATTGTCCGCCAGGTCAGCGGCCAGGGCCTGATGGACTATCTGCGGGAGCGCCTTTGGGAGCCGCTGGGCATTGCCGACGTGTTCTGGGAAACCTGTCCGATGGGTATCGAGAAAGGCGGCTGGGGTTTGTATATCCGGCCGGAGGACATGGCCAAGGTTGGTCAGCTTGTGCTGCAAAAAGGGCGCTGGGGCGACCGCCAGCTGGTTTCCGGGCGCTGGATCGCCGAGGCGACCGCCGCGCAGGTGACGACGCCGGCACATCTGGGCGGCTTCAATTATGGCTACCAGATCTCGGTTGGCCGGGAACGGCCGATCTTCCTGATCAACGGCATGTTTGGCCAGAATGTGCTGGGATTCCCGGACACCGGCGTGCTGGGGGTCAGCAA
>JAEXPB010000291.1 GCA_023438965.1 Bacillota bacterium
CGGCCACAGGTTACCTCCTTTGCTCCGGACTCAAGGCCAGAGCAGCCTGGGGGCCTGCAGCATCCGGTCGGTCAGCTCGGCCATCGGCACTGCGCGGCCGACGGCCGGCAGCTGGCCGGGCGCGAGGATCTGCAGGCTGGTCTTGCAGGCCAGGACAGCGCAGCCGCGGGCTGCCAGCTGCCGGATGGCTTCCAGGACAGGCGACGTGTCCAGGACCAGGTTCACCGCCGTATTGTACAGGAGCAAGGCCTGGGGCGCTTCATGCTGCCGGAGCAGGGCCTGCAGGAATTCTGCCGTCAGCTGGTCGCCCAAAACGGGATTGTCGGCGCCCAGGTGCTCGGACCGCAAAGCGATCGTCGGCTGGGGATCGCCGCCGGGTGAGAATTCCAGGAGCGGTTCCGGCAGCAGGACACCGAGCGGGTTCTGACTGATTACCGGCGCCGCCAGATGGTTGCGGGCGGCTTTGCTTGATTTGCGTTCAGACAATTTCGTCACTTCCTTCTGGAGTCGCCGCCGGACGCGCTGCGCCGGGCAGGCTGTTCCGGTCCGGTCACTTCAAGTCGCAGGCGCCGCCGATCTTGCGGATAGCCCGCGGCAGCGCGTCTTTGCTGTTTTTCCAATCCTTGTCGGCATTGCGGTAGTCAAATTTCAAGGTGAACCATTCGATGTCGTCGCGCAGGGTTTCCAGGCTGTGGTTCTGGATGGCGGACAGACTGCCGATAAATTCCGCCGCCTGGTTCTGGTTAAGGTATTTGGCCGCGCCGCGCAGCAGCATGGCCACATGCGGCAGGCAATAGCCGTGACCTTCATCAAAACGCTGCTTGAAAGCCGTTTCCGTGAAGTATTGGTAAAAGATGACATCCAGGAAACGATCCATGGTGTAGTCCAGGCGTTCGCATATGATGCAGCTGCGGGCCCGCTGTTCGATCCGTTCAGCCATGGCCAGCAGGTTCTGCCGGTAATCTTTCTGGCGGCTGCTGAACAGCTTGGCGCTGCCGGCCGGCGCACTCTTGCTCAGGGCCGGGTTGATGTCGGCGACAAGGTCGGCGGTATGGGTGTGCAGCATGAGGCCCAAGCCCAGCCGGTTCTGCTCGCGATTGTACAATTCGGCCAGGTGCCGGCGGCAGAAACCCCGCTCATTGGTTACCTTGCGGACATCCGGCTCCATCAGGGCAGGGCCGAGGTAATAGTCGAGCAAGCTGCCGTTCATGGTTGATTCGAGCGAACACAGCGGGCAATGGCCGGATACCGCATAGGCATCGTTGACCGGTATGGTGTAGATCTTTTCCTTCATCCGTTACCTGCTTTCCTGGGATTGGTTATGCGGGGCCGCCGGCGGGTGGATGACGCGCCGGGCGCGGACATTGACGGCGATCACATTGATTGAGGTGTATTCCTCGACCTGGCGGCTGACCCGCTCCTGAACTTCCCGCAGCACCTGCGGCGCGTTGAAGCCATACTGCAGGGACAGGTCAAGATCGAAGACCACGCCGGCGATCTCGGTCTCGGCCTTGAATCCGACCAGGCCGGCCACGCCGCGAATGCGGCGGGTCATGATCGCGACCATCATGCGCAGGGCGGCGTCGGAGATCGAATAGCTGCCCAAGCCGGAGAAAGTCGGCCGGACCACTGTCCGTTCGGATTCCGGCGCGACAGCCGCGACACCGCGGTCGCGGTCGCGGCGGCGGCGCAACCGGGAGAACGGGTCGGCGAAATAGCCGGAGAATTCGTGCTTGATCTCCATGCTCGGCACAGGGATCGTATGCTTGCCTTCGGTGATGCGGGTCTGCTTGGCCTGGCGGATTTCCTCCTCGGAGCTGACATCCTCGATCCGGATCAGCATGGCCGGCGGATTCAGCCAAAGATTGGCGCAAATCTTCTCCAGCATACCCTCCGAAGTGCCGAGGATCATCAGGGCCGCCGGATGGTGGGCCGCCAGGGCCCGGCGCATGACCGCCGCCCGCGTCTCGTCGGCGAACAGCGCCTGGCGTACGGATTCCAGCCTGGAAGGCGCCTTTTTGGCCGATGTGCCGGCTACGATGCGGCTGCCGTTGATCAGCAGGCCATCGTCGATGATATAAGCGATCTGGTTTTTGCGTGCGACTTCGCTGGCGCGGGTGCTCTTGCCGGTACCGCTGGAGCCGATGAATGCGATGACGGCAATCCCGGCCAGGGCGTCCCGCAGATTGTCGCGGGTTTTCTCGATCACGCTGGCATTGCGTTCGGCATGCGAGCGGTTGACCGCTTCGGCCAGCTTGCCGAATGGATTGAACGGGCCGGTTTTATCATTTTTATCGGTTTTTTCGGCTTTATCCGCCTGCCCGGCCAGATGGTCGCGCAACTGGGCAGCCTCGGCTTCATCAGCCATTTTCCGATGCTTGTCAAACCGGATTGCCAACCTGCTCACCCCCCTCCGGCTTCACGGGTCGTCCGGGCTTCGGTTCAGTCCGCCGGCAGCTTCACCGGTCCCAGTTATGATAGACATCCTGCACATCGTCCGACTCTTCGAGCCGATCGATCAGCTTCTCCATCTTCTCGATCGTATCCGGATCCGACAATTCGGTCCAGGTCACCGGTACCGGGCCCAGTGACAGGTCGAGGAAGGCATAGCCTTTTTTCTCCAGCGCTTCGCGAACCGTCATGTAATTCTCCGGTGCGGTGGTGACCTCGTAGACCTCGTCCTCGGTCAGGAAATCCTCGGCGCCGGCATCGAGCGCATCCATCATGACGGTTTCCTCATCCGGGTATTCGGTCTGGTCGATGATCAGCGAGCCCTTTTCCTGAAAAAGGAAACTGACGCAGCCGGTCGTGCCCATGTTGCCGCCGAACTTGTCGAAAATATGCCGGACGTCGCCGGCCGTGCGGTTGCGGTTGTCGGACAGGGTCCGCACCATCACCGCCACGCCGCCCGGGCCGTATCCTTCATAGGTGATTTCCTCGAAATTGTCCGCGTCGCCGGCGCCGGCGGCCTTCTTGATGCTGCGCAGAATATTGTCGTTGGGCATGTTGACCGCCTTGGCCTTGGTAATGACGTCTTTCAGGCGCGAATTGGCTTCCGGATCCGGACCGCCGTTCTTGACCGCCACCTGGAGCTCGCGGCCGATCTTGGTGAAGACGGCGCCGCGAACGGCATCCGCCGCGCCCTTCTTCCGCTTGATATTATTCCATTTCGAATGTCCTGACATGTTCTTTCCTCCTGTTTCATCCGCACGGGTCCAGGCTGACAAGCCGTTGTCCCGTTGCCTGTGGGGTGACTGCGCCTGCAGGGTATTTAATTGGTTCGGCCGGCTGGCCTCAGGCGGAAGGAGGAGGGTCCGGCGGCGGCAATGGCCGATAAATCAAGCCGGCCGGTTCCAGCAGAGCTGCGCCGCCGGTTGCATCGGCGCAGACCTGCTGCAGCAGGTCGACCTGCAGCCTGGGGACAGCGACCAGCAACTCGGCATCCAGGCCGAAACTGCTGCCGGTTTCGCTGAAGCCGGCCAATTCCAGCTGGCGACGCAGCCGGTCGAGGTCGGCATAACCGACCGTGATCTTGTATTGCCCGCACAATTGCATGCGTACGGGTCCGGCTTCATCGAGAGCCAGCGCCGCGGCCTTGCCATAGGCACGGACCAGTCCGCCGGCACCGAGCAGGATACCGCCGAAATAGCGGGTCACGACGATTCCGGCCTGGTCGACGCCGTTCTTGCGTAAAACGTCGAGAACCGGAATGCCGGCCGTGCCCTGAGGCTCCCCGTCATCCGAATAACGCTGCAAATTCATGTCCCCACCCAGGATCCAGGCATACACATGATGAGTGGCATCCGGATATTGCTGCCTGATGCCACTGACAAAAGCGTTCGCTTCAGTTTCTGTGGCCAGGGGCCGACAGATCGCGATGAATTTGGATTTTCTTTCTTCCAGTTCCACCCTGGCCGCTCTGGTTACTGTTCGGTACGTGTCACGCATGCGATCCGGTTCAGACCAATTCCTTGTATTTTTGGTAGGACAGCATCAGCAGAGATTTGTCCTGGCTGTAGGTGACCATTTCCAGCGCCTCGTCGACCGGATAGAAGCCGCCGCCGAGGAAATTCTGGCTGGTATTCGGTGCCGCCTCGGCCGAATCAGCGGTCATGATATACCAGACAATCTTGTTGCAGACCGGGCGCTGGCGGGAAATCGAGTAAAATTCGTAATTGGTCCGTCCAGCCGAGGAGATGATGCGGGCCTTGACACCGGCTTCGAGCAAAACACGCCGGGTTGCAACATCATCCGGAAAATCGCCGGTCCGGATGACCCCTTTGGGGAAAATCCATTCGTGTTTTTCGTTCTGCAGCAGCAAAACCTTGTCGCCGGTAAAAACGATCCCGCCTGAACAATTGCGAACCAGCATTGCCAAGACCCCTTTCCGTTAACCCGTACACCGAGCCTGACCGGCACGGCTTAGTGACTGCGGGCGCTGCCCGTCAAGATTATTTTACCATGAAAGGCCGGCCCGGACAATCGAATATCAGGCTTTTCAGCCGGCCCGGCGTTGCGGCAATCCATGGATCAGGGATTCAGCCCGTGCAGCTCCGTCGGCAGGAACAGGCCGTCACGGCGGATCAGTTCGCCGTCCAGCCAGATCTCGCCGCCGCCGTATTCCGGTCGCTGGATCTGGATCAGATCCCAATGGATCATCGACTGGTTGCCGTTGTTGGCGCGGGCGTAGGCGTTGCCGGGCGTCAGGTGCAGGGATCCGGTAATTTTCTCATCGAACAGGATGCTGCCCATCGGCCGGGTGATCAGCGGATTGACGCCGAAGGAGAACTCGCCGATATAGCGTGCCCCCTCGTCGGTATCGAAAATCTTGTTCAATGCGGCCGCATTGCCGCGGCAGCCGGCTTGGACGATCCGGCCGTCCCGGAAATCCAGACTGATGCGGTCGAAGGTCTGGCCCCACATCGTGGAAGGGACATTGTAGGTGATCCGGCCCTGGACCGAATCCCGGACCGGGGCGGTGTACACCTCCCCGTCCGGCACATTGCGGCGGCCATAGCAGCAGACACTCGGCATGCCGCGAATGGAGAAGGCCAGGTCGGTGTCCGGTGCCAGGATATGAACCCGGTCAGCGACGGCCAGTCGGCCGGCCAGGGCTTCCTCGGCTTTGAGCAGCCCGTCGTAATCGATCAGGCTGACCCGCAGGACGAAATCCAGGAAATCGCCGGTTGCCAGGCCGGCTTTCTGGGCTTGTCCCGGCGTCGGCCAGTAAAAAAGCGCCCATTTGCGGTCGTCGATGATCAGCCGGTTCAGCGCTTCATTGGCCTTGCCGGCGAGTTGGATCTTCGCCCGGTCAACCTGGCTGTTTTCCTGGTCGTTCTCGGCGCCGCGCAGGGTCAGGTTGGCGGCCATATGCTGCCAGCGGTAAAGCTCGGCCTGGCAGTTCAGCTCCAGGTAACGGGCGGTCGCCGCCTGATCCGGCTGCAGCAGCTCGAGACCCAGGCGATTGACTTCGTCGTCCTGCCAGCGGATGACCGGGAAGACCCCCATGGCGGCCGAGGCCCGATAGATGGCTTCCACGAGCGGTTTGGCGCCGGGCGAGGCGTTGATCTGGAAAATATCGCCTTCTTGCAGGGCCAGCGAATGGCGCAGCAGAACACCTGCCAATTGATCGATGCGGGGATCACAAAGCATTTTTCTCCTCCTCCTTGACGGGGTCCGGTTGACAGGGGACCGATGGCTCCGGTGTCGCCATCGCCCAGTCCCCGGCGTCCCGGAAACCCAGACGGCGGTAGATGCGCCCGGCCGCCGGGTTGTTGTACATCAGGCACAGATATTGCCGTCCGCAGCTGAAGCGGTCGCGCGCCACCGCTGTGACCAGGCGGCTGGCCAGCCCCTGGCCGCGCCGGTCCGGGCTGGTGGCCACCGATATGATCTGGGCGGACAACGAATTCTCGGCAGTCGTGCCCGCTGCGGCAATAATCCGCCCATCCTGGCAATAGGCATAGTAATGGCTCAGTCCGGCCCGCAAGGCGCTTTGCAATTCGCCGATCCGTTCGTCGCGCGACCCGGTGCGTTTGAATTCGCTGATGCTGTTTATAAAATCGACAAAATCCGGCATATCGGCCCCGGTCAGGAACCGTAGCGTCACGCCGGGCGGTTCCGGCCGGCCGTCAGCGTCGGCGGGCAGGTCGGCCGGCGTCAGTTTCAACAGGTACGATGTCCGGTAGAAATATCCGGCCAGCTGCGGCCGCAGCCGCTCGAGCACCGTCTGCTTGCCGGACAGGAAGCGAAGGTTGGGCGTCCGCAGCGCCGCCAGGACCGGAACCGTGTCATAAGCCGGATTCTGGCTGTACACAATGAAATTATGATTATAACGCAGCACGATGCTGTCGATGCCGCCGGTATTCTCGAAAGCCATGACATCCAGGAAGGGCGCCGCCAGGCCAAAACGTTCAATGTCGCCCAGCATGAGGAGGTTGTACTCGGGTTCCCGGCTCAGATAGGACAAAATCCGTTCGCGGTCGTCTTCACCCAGACGGCGCATCCGGTTGCCGCGCAGCCAGTTCCCGGCAAACCGCACCGCGTCGCGCACCCGGAAGAGGCGCAGTTCCGACCCGCTGAACATGCTGCGGCGCACCAGTCCGGCGGCCTCCAACTCCCGTCCGGGTGAGAGGAAGTCGTCCGAATCGACATCAAGATCCTGATAGGCCGCCCATTCCCGGCCGTCGCGGCCGATTACCGCCGAGGACTGCAGGAAGCCGGTCCGGCAGGCGCAGCGGAATTCGGCCAGGTGCATGACCGTACAGCGGTCGAAGTCGACACCGAGCAGCAGCACCCAGGCATCAGCCCGGTCGAGCGCGCCGCAGGGCGAGTCCTCGCCCAGGCTGCAGGACAGGTCGGGCCGGGCCAGCAGTCCTGCGGCCGCCGGTCCGAGCGCCAGGAAGGAACTGGTCGGGTGATTGCTGCGCAAGACGCCGGGATAGGCGCGGAAGCAGTCGGCTATCGCGCCCATGCCGGCGCAGGGGGTCCGTTCCGGGTCAAAAGCGGGCATGGCCTTGCGAATTGCCGGCCACCAGATTTCCGGCACCGGCGGATGCCGCCAGTAGGCCGGATCGCTGTTGTCACCGGAATGGGCCGGCATGACCAGCGTGCCCGCCGGGCCCAGCACCGCGAGCAGCGCGTCCACCACGCTGCGGGCGCCGCCGGGTATCCAGCCCAGGCTGCGCAGCGAAGAATGGACGATCAGCGACATGCCGGCGATGACGCCCAGGCCGCGCAGAGCGTCTTCCAGTTGCTGACGGGTGCAGAACCGGTCCGGGATGCCGGTTTGGGCTGGCGTCATCAGATTTCTACCAGTTTGGCCGTAATCCCCGCTATGCCGTTGAGTTCGGCGACAAAGGACGCATAATCGGCGGCGTCCGGTGCCAGCTGCAGGATGATCAGCCCATCATTCGCACAGCTGTCGCCCAGGCCGGCCTCATGCAGGCCAAGCCGCGTGCGAATGCCGCAGCCATAGGCCGACAGGACTTTCTGGAGTTTCTCGGCATTCTGGACCCTTTGGTTGACCCGGATAATCATAATCGGATGCGTCATAGCGATTCCCTCCCTTTTCAGCGAACCGCAGCGGTCCGCAACCCAGGCTTGGCCGGACGGCAGTCGTCCGGTCTGACAGCCGGTTGATTTAGTTGTACCATATCTGATCAGCGAGATCAAACCGGCCCGGTGCGGGTCATGGCATAACTTCTTCTATGGATTTCGCAATAGCCAATTTCTTGACAACGCCTCAGTTCCCGCTCTTCTTGCGGGCCGGCAATTGGGTCAGCACGATACCGCCCAGCATCAGCGCGGCTCCAGCCAGGCCGCGCAGGCCCAGGCGCTCGTGCAGCAGCAGGAAACCGCCGAGCATGGCGAACAGGGTCTCCGCGCTGAGAATGATCGCCGCACTGGCCGGATCTGCTTCCTTCTGTCCGATGATCTGCAGCGTATAGGCTACGCCTGTCGAGGCGATGCCGACATACAGGAGCGGCACGATCGCGTCGCCGATGCCGGCCAGCGTCAGGGTCTCGGTCGGCAGCGCCACCGCGAAGCTGAGGACCGAGCTGGTGACGAACTGGAAAAGGGCCAGTTTCAAGCCATTGACCCGGGCAATGCAGGAATCGATCACCAGGATGTGCAGCGTGTAGAAGAATGCGCAGCCCAGGATCAGCAGATCGGATCCGGCAATCGTGAAGGCCTCGGTCACGCAGAGGAAAAACAGGCCAGCCAGCGCGCAGACCGCGCCCAGCCAGACATTCGACCCGATGCGGCGCCCAAGCAGCAGCCCGAAGATCGGAACCATCACGATATACAGGCCGGTGATGAACGCGCTTTTACCGGCGGCTGTTCCGATCAGGCCCACCTGCTGCAGCGAAGCGGCGGCAAACAGGATGAGGCCGCAGACAATGCCGGCCTTCAGCGAAGCCATTGTCTCGCTGCGGTTATCGGCCTTCGTCCGGCGCGGATCGCGAAAAACCGCCAGGACCGGCAGCAGGGACAAGGCGCCAATGGCAAACCGGATGCCATTTAAAGAGAAGGGGCCGATGGAGCGGACAGCGACACGCTGCGCCACAAAGGCAAAGCCCCAGATCGCCGCAGCCAGCAGCAGGCACAGGCTGGATTTGAATTGTTTACTGTTCATGGCTACCTCCAGGTCAAGAGAATATTATGCCACAAAACAGTTGTTTTGAAAATCGGGCTGTCCTGGAGTCTCGCCGATCCGGCTCGGCAAGCAGCGGTTAATTCGGTTCGCCGTTCGGTTCTATCTCCCCGGCACAGGCGGCCGGTGCCGGGCTGCGGACGCCGCTGACGATCAGGATGCCGGCCGACAGCAGGGCCAGCGCCAATAAATACCGGATTTCCAGGATCTTTTCCCCGAGAATCAACGCCGAGGCTATCGTGCCGAAAAGCGAGGTGGTAAATAGCCAAATGGTCACCCGCGCCACACCATGGTATTTGATCAGCGTAAACCAGATCGTGTAAGCCACCGATGAAACCAGGACAAGATAAAGCAAGACCAGGATGCCGCTCCAGGACCAGTGGGAAATGCGGCCGCCGGACAGGCTGCCGATCAGGACCAGCACCGAGCCGCCGATCAGCTGCTGCCAGCCGGACATCAGTCCGGCGTCGATCTGCTGCAGCGCCCGCTTGCTGAAAAGCGAGGCGGCGGCAGAGGACAGGGAAGCCAAAATGACAAAACCCTCGCCGGTCCAGGTGAATGACAGGTCCAGGTTGTGCTCGAAATTGACGCAGATAATGCCGGCAAAGCCCAGGAGGCTCCCGATCACCTTGGCCGGCGTCAGGCGTTCGTCCCGGAAGAACAAGCCGGAGCACAGGACCAGGAGGAAGGTGCCGATCCGGTTGAGAATGGCTCCCTTGGCGGCACTGGTGTTGGACAAGCCGATATAATTGAGTGAAAATTGAATCACGGTTTCAAACAGGACAATCAGCAGCAGGTATTTCAGGCAATTCCGGTCGGGAACTTTCAGGCTGCGGCCGGATGACCGGCACACACCGAGCAGGATGGCGCCGGAAATCGTGAACCGGATGCCGGCGAACAGGACTTTGGCCGCGTTATCCGAGCCATCGATGGCCAGATACTGGTAACCCAGCTTGATCATTGGATAGGCGACGCCCCACAGCAAGGTGCAAAGGAGGGCCAGTATGACGATCGAGTATGGACGGGTAAAAATGTTTTTCATTAAATAGATGGCCGTGTCCTTCTTTGAAAG
>JAEXPB010000321.1 GCA_023438965.1 Bacillota bacterium
CCATCCTGCGCACCGGATACAGCCACGGCAACCTGCTGCAGGCCGCCGCTCTGCTGGGAAGCATCCTGAGCTTCATCTACCACTTGTCCCTTAGCGGCAGCCTGAATCCCTCCGCCGACATGCCAGTCGACAAGGTGATCGCCTATATGCTCGATAATACGGGCGGCAGCCTGAGCCTGGAACAGCTGGCTGGTTACGCCGGCTTGTCCAGATACCATTTCGCCCGCTTGTTCCGCGCCAAAACCGGCTATGCGCCAATCGACTACTTTATCCGACTCAAGATGCGCCGGGCCTGCGAAATGCTGGAAATCAGCGCGGCCAAAATCAATGACATCAGCGCCGACCTGGGCTTCGGCAATCCCTACTATTTTTCGAACACCTTCAAACGCATCATTGGCCGCTCGCCGCAACAATACCGGCGCATGATCCAGTACCGGCCGGCTGACGACCCGCTTGCCGGTCCGGTCGGCCAGACCTCTGATGACGATCGTCCGGCACTATGAGAGATGAATTAGCGAAAAAATCCGATAAATCCGGTAATTGAAAAATATTTCTTTTTAATATATAATGATGGAAAATCCATCTGGAGGAAGACTGACCATGCAAATACTGGCTCTGGATATCGGCGGTACTGCAATCAAGGCCGCCCTGGTCAATGCAAGCGGCGAGCGGACGATGCGTCGGGAGAGCCCTTCCGAGGGAAAGCGCGGCGGCCCGGTCCTGATGCGCAATGCCCGTGAGCTGGCCGCCGAATATCGGGATTTCAGCCAGATCGCCATTAGTGTGACCGGACAGGTCAATCCGGCTGACGGATCGATCATTTTTGCCAATGAGAATGTGCCCGGTTTTACCGGCACCAAAGTCCGGGATATCTTTGCCGAACAATTCGGAGTCCCGGTCAGCGTAATGAATGATGTCAATGCTGCCGCTTTGGGCGAAGCCTATTTCGGCGCCGCTCAAGACCAGTCGGATTTCCTGTGCCTCACATATGGTACCGGCATCGGCGGCGCCATCGTCGTCAACCGGCGGATATACACCGGCAGCCGCGGTTCGGCCGGAGAATTCGGCCATATTGTCACCCATCCGGACGGTCTGGCCTGCGCCTGCGGCCAAAGCGGCTGCTATGAGCAATACGCCTCGATGTCCGCCCTGCTCCGCGCGGCGAAAACCCGTGGAATGGACCAGCCGGACGGACGGCGGCTCTTTAGCCTGCGTGCGGACGGCGATGAGCTGGCGCACAAGCTGGTTGATGCCTGGATCGATGAGATTATCCTCGGTTTGGCTTCTCTATGCCATATTTTCAACCCGGCCTGCCTGATTCTGGGCGGCGGGGTAATGGAGCAAACCTGGCTGATCGGTGAAATAAACCGCCGGCTGATGCCCCGCATCATGCCCAGCTTCCGCGCTTTGTCCATCCGGGCGGCCAGTCTCGGGAACGACGCCGGTCTGATGGGCGCCGCCGCGCTGGCGCTCTTTGCTTAACCGTTGCCCAAGAATCAATCCTGCAAGCGAGGTTTCATGAAAGGCGATATTCTGGCCCGGATCCGCTCCCAATACAATACCTTCACCAAAGCCGAGAAGAAGGTCGCTGACTTCATCCTCGCCGACCCGCGCCGGATGCTCTACCTGTCGATCACTGACTTGGCTGATGCCTGCGGTGTGGGTGACACCAGCGTTTTCCGGTTTTGCCGCGACCTGTTGCTCAAAGGCTATCAGGAATTCAAGATGGCCGTCGCCCAATGCATGGCCGCTGATGATGAGGCGCCACCGCCGGTCGATCCAGATGCCGACAACGATTCGCTGCTGAACATCGTCCACCGGATGCTCGGGACAAATGTCGCCGCGTTGAAAGAAACCGCCGGTTTTATCCAGGAACCGCAGGTCGGTCAGGCTGTCGATTGGATGTTGGCTGCCAGCCGGATTTATTTCTTTGGCGTCGGCGCCTCGATGATTACCGCTCTGAGCGGCTGCAATCGGTTCATGCGGATCACACCCAAAGTCAGCATCACGATCGACGCCCACCTGCAGGCCATGGCGGCAACCTTGATGGAACCGCAGGACCTGGCGGTTGTCATATCCTATTCCGGGTCGACGCGGGACTCGGTCGAGTTGGCCCGGATCGCTGCCGGACGCGGCGCGCGGGTCATCTGCATCACCCGTTTCATCAAGTCGCCGTTGACCGGCCATGCGCATCTGACTCTCCTTTGCGGCGCCAACGAAGGGCCTTATCAGGGCGGTTCGCTATCGGCCATGCTGGCGCAGATGTTCCTGCTTGACGTCCTCTATATGGCCTATTACCGTCGGACGCGCGATCTATCCAAAGCCAACCGCGCTCTGACAACCGACAGCATATCCAGCAAACTATATTAAACGGTAAAGAACTGACCCTGAAACAGTCAGTCACCCGGTCTGTTTCGCATATTATCGCTTATTCAGCCAGCAGTTCCCGCAGTATAGCACCGTCAGCCAGAAACTGATCAGGATCGCTGTTGCGGACGAATTCCAGCAGACAATAATGCAGGTTCTGATCCGTGCGCATCTGGTCGAGATATTGTCGCCATTCCGCGCGTCCATCGGCCAGGGGCAGCCGGTCCTGGCCGCTCCAGTGGAAGACATGGCAATGGGAGAGCCAGGGCTGCACCAGCTGCAGTCCGGCCAGCCTGGCCGCTGCGGTCAGGCCGACTGCCGGCTGCCAGTACAGGCGGAGATTGGCGCAGTCTACTGCCTTTGCCAGGCGCAGCGCCGTCTCCGGCGTGTCGGTCAGGGTGCCGTCATGATATTCGAAAGAGACGGTCAGTCCAGCCCGGCCGGCCAGACCGCAGACCCGTTTCGTGTCCTCGATCACCTGCTGCCAAAGGTTTTCGTCAGCCTGGCCGCTGCCCAGCTTACCTGCCCAGATGCGGATGTTCGCCGCCTGCAAAGCTACCGCCGTAGCCAGAACCGGCGGGAACGCCAGGCCTTCCGGCTCGCTGACGCCAGCCCGGTAGTAGGAGCCGTAGGAGGGAATCGCCAGACCGGCCGCCCGGGTCAGCCGGCCGACCGCGCGCGCCCGGTCCAGATCGCCATGCGGCACATGGATGTCGCCGCCCCACTCGATGCCGTCCAGAACGGCCTGCCGGCATAAATCGATGATGGCCGCCGGTTCGAGCTGGCGAAAGGTGACGGATACCAGTCCTGTTTTGAACATGATGTTTCCTCCTATTCAAATGGATAACGCAGCCCGATTTCCCGGCGAATGGCATCCAATAGCTCCATGACTTCCAGCGATTGCTGCCAGGTCATGTCCGGACATTCCGTCCAGCCGCGGTCCAGGCAGGCCATGACGGCCGCCGCCTCATAATTAAAGCCGGTCCCGCCGTTATCCTGATAAGGGATGGCGATCAGCTCATCCGGCCGGTCTTTTTCCGCGTAATGAACGATCGCCCGCGCCGGATGATAGAAATCCGGCACCTCAATCGTGCCCTTTTCGCAGTAGATCATCGCCGCCTGCCGCGTGGCCTGGACAACGCTGGAACGCAGGACGGCCATTGCGCCGTCAGCGTACTGGAAGATGGCGGCGGTCATGCCGTCGACGCCGGTATCGACCTTGGTGCTCAGGGCTTTGATGTCAACCGGCTGGGCGCCTTTCATCCAGGTGACGTAGGAGACACAGTACACGCCGACATCCAGCAGGCTGCCGCCGGCCAGTTCGGGCGCGAAAATCCGGCTCTGCGGATTGGCCGCCCGGCCGCCGTTCCAGCTGCCGAAACCGAAGTCGGCTTCGATCAGAGTGACCGCACCCAGCGCGCCGCTGGCCAGCAGCTGCCGGACGCGCTGGTTGACGGGAAAGAAACGCGTCCACATGGCTTCCATGAAAAAGGCCTTCCGCTGCCGGGCGCAGTCGATCATCGCCCGGAGCTGCGCAGTGTTGACGGCTGCCGGCTTCTCGCAGAGAACCGCCTTGCCGGCTTCCAGCGCCTGGATCGCCAGCTCCTGGTGCAGCATGTGCGGCACGGCAATATAGGCGATGTCCACAGCCGGATCCGCCAAAAGTTCGCGACAAGAGCCATAACTGGCGGCAAAGCCGTATTGATCCGCAAAAGCGCGGGCTTTCTCCGGCGAGCGCGACGCCACGGCGGCGAGGACGGCCTGCGGGCAGCGCGGCAAATCGTTCATCAGCCGCCGGGCGATGCTGCCGGGACCCAGGATGCCCCATCCATATTGCTTCATCGGATAACCCCCTGATTGATGTTTTTTATGCTGTCAATCCTGACCGGGCTGGTGCTGGTTTTATTATAGGCATCCCCAGCATGTGCCGCAACGAATTATTGACTTGGCGCCCGTCCTTGATCGCGGTATAATCCTGACAAGCCTGATCGTCCCAGCAGGGAGATTTTTCATTCAACACGGGAAAGAAGGTCTTCGTATGCAAATTAGTGTCTGGTCCAGCTATTTTCACACCTATACGCCGGAAGAGATGGTCAATGCCTTCCTGCGCCAAGGCTGGACCTGCTCTGAATTGTCCGACGAACATGGCGCCGTCCTGCTCGAGCGCGGCCAGCCGGCGGTGGTCGGCCGGCAATTCCGGCAATATGCGGC
>JAEXPB010000374.1 GCA_023438965.1 Bacillota bacterium
GTCTCCGGTCAGCGATGATGAAACCAGTCTGGTCCGGGAACGAGTCGAATGGCTGCGATCGATTGATCCGGATAATCTGGCGGATATACCGTCCGATTTGGTCATGGCATCCGGCAGCGGTGTCGACCCTTGCATTTCACCGGCGGCGGCCGAGTACCAGGTTGCCCGGTTGGCCAGAATCCGCGGCATCGGCGAGGACGAAATCCGGCAGGTCATCAAACGGTATACAACCGGCAGCGTATTGGGCATCTGGGGTGAGCGAGGCGTCAATGTGCTGATGGTCAATCTGGCGCTGGACGGAATGCTGGAATGATGCGAGGAATCTCCGGGAGGTCAGATATGGCAGAGAAGGATGAAAACCGCCCCAATCCGGATCAACTGCTGGAAAGCATCCAGACCGAAGAAGCCGGTAAATCGGGCAAATTGAAAATATTTTTCGGTTATGCCGCCGGCGTCGGCAAGACCTATGCGATGCTGGATGCGGCGCTTGAGCAATTCAGAGGCGGGCAAAATGTCCTGGTTGGCTATGTGGAACCGCACACCAGGCCGGACACCATGCAGCTGCTGGACGGTTTGCCGGTGCTGCCGCCGCGGATCGTGCCATACCGCAATTTGAACTTGCGGGAATTTGACCTTGATGCGGCGCTGGCCCGCAAACCCAGAATCATCATTGTCGATGAACTGGCACATACCAATGCCGAAGGTGTGCGCAACCGGAAAAGATACCAGGATGTCGAAGAGCTGCTCGGGGCCGGCATCGATGTCTATACGACGATGAATGTTCAGCATCTCGAAAGCCTGAATGATGTCGTGCAGAATATTACCCAGATCACCGTGCGCGAGACCATCCCGGATTCGGTTTTTGACCTGGCCGATCAGGTTGAACTGATTGACATCGAGCCGGATGAGTTGTTGAAACGCTTCCGGGAGGGCAAAGTCTATCGCCCGGAACGGGCGACAGCGGCCATGGATCATTTCTTTACCCGCGAGAACTTGCGCCTGCTGCGGGAAATCGCCATGCGGAGGGCAACGGACCGGCTCAGCCACAGCAATGAAAGCGAGCGTCGCCTGACCGGGAAGATGGCCAGCTCACGGCTGCTTGTTTGCATCGGGCCGGCGCCATCCTGTGCCAAATGCATTCGCTGGACAGCCAGAACCGCTGAGGCGTTTCATGCACCTTGGGTTGCCGTCTATGTGGAAAATATCGAAAGCCAGTTTATCAGTGAAAAGGACAAAGGCGGTATCCGCGAGAACATCAGTCTGGCGGAACGGCTTGGCGCGGAAGTTGTTACCCTGAACGGCGACAATGTGGCGTCGGCGGTAGCCGAGTATGCCAGGATGTCCGGTATCACGAATATTGTCATCGGTAAAAGCCGGAACAGGAAGACCATCCTGAACCTGTTCCGTCCCAACCTGGAAGATGAGCTGATTGCGCTCGTGCCAGGCATTGAGGTTCATATCATTCCATCACTGCCGGCGCCGGGCAAGTCCTACAATCAGCCAAAAATGAAACTGCTCAGGAAGAACCTGTTCCTTTCCGGGCAGGATATCCTGAAAACCGTGGCCCTGCTGGTCCTGGCCACCTTGGTTTCCAGCCTTCTGCAGCAAGCGGGGATTGGCAGCCAGAATATCATCATGATCTACATCCTGGCGGTTCTGATCGTCTCCCGCATCACGATGGGCTACTTATATGGCATCCTTTCCTCGATCCTCAGCGTATTGATTTTCAACTTCTTTTTCATCGAGCCGTATTATACTTTTCTGGCCATTCAACCGGGTTACCCGATCACTTTTCTGATCATGCTGCTGGCCGCGCTGATTACCAGTGCCTTGACAGTCCGGATCAAGACGCAGGTCCGCTTGTCTGCCGTTCGCGAACGGCGGACCGAGATTCTCAATGAGATCAGCAAGAAATTGCTCTCAACCAGAGATCTCGATAAAACAATTGAATTGGTCAACAGTTATATCACCAAACTTTTTGAGCGCTCAGTTATCCTATACATCAATGACCCGGCTGACAGCGAACGTGGAATCGTGGCCCAGTCGCCGGCGGATCCCGACGCCACGTTCCTGCTTTCTGATGATGAGCGGGCGGTGGCCCATTGGGTTTATGTCAACCAGAAAAACGCCGGGGCCGGAACAGATACCCTGATGGGCGCCGGCGCTCTTTATTTGCCGATTATCGCACAGGGCAATTCACTCGGCGTCATCGGTTTGTCCTGTGCGCGCGGTAAATTCAATCAGACCAATTATTCTTTTCTGCGGATGATTATTTCGCTGGTCGCTCTGGCACTGGCCAGGCAAGCGCTCTCCGATGAGCAGCACAAGGTGCAGATTGAATCCGAAAAGGAAAAGATGCGCGGCAACCTGCTGCGGGCCATATCCCATGATCTGCGGACACCGTTGACGGGCATCTATGGCGCCAGTTCAACCATCCTGGAAAGCGGCAGCCAACTGGACAAGCCGACGCAGGAAAAATTGATCCGCAGCATGCGCGATGAAGCGCAATGGCTGATTCGCCTGGTCGAGAACCTTCTATCCGTCACCCGGATCGATGAGGAAACGCTGGATGTGCAAAAATCCGTTGAGGCGGCTGAGGAAATCGTCGCCGAGGTTGTCAGCCGGACCCGCAAGCGATTCCCGGAGCGCCAGATAACCGTCCAGGTGCCGGATGACGTCCTTTTGGTGCCGATGGATGGCACCTTGATCGAGCAGGTTCTGCTGAATTTGCTGGACAACGCGGTCCATCACTCGCCTGCAGATTCGCGCATTGAGGTTGGCGTCCGTAAACTGGACTGTCAGGCAGAATTCAGGGTGACCGATCAGGGCACAGGCATTGCCGAGGAGGACTTGCCCCACATTTTCGACAGCTTTAATCATTTGCGGAAACATACGGCCGATGCCGCCCGGGGGATGGGCATCGGCTTGTCGATTTGCTTGTCGATCATCAAAGCGCACCATGGTTCGCTGACCGCGGAAAACAATCCGGCTGGCGGCGCGACTTTCCGTTTCCTGTTGCCATTGGAGGAAAAGGGCAAACATGAGTAACAAGCTGATGATCATGATTGTCGAAGACGATGCAGCGATTGCCAATTTCGTGGCAGCGACCTTGTCGACCAGGGATTACCGGACCCTTATCGTGACCAAGGGCCGGGATGCTGTCGCCATGGCCGCTTCCCATTGCCCGGACTTGATATTGCTGGATCTCGGCTTGCCGGATATCGACGGTCTTGAGGTTCTCAAGGCGATCCGCTCCTGGACTGGTCTGCCGGTAATCATCGTGTCAGCCCGGGGGCATGAAAACGAAAAAGTCGAAGCGCTCGATCTCGGTGCGGACGATTATGTCACCAAACCGTTCAGCACGGCTGAACTCCTGGCGCGCATCCGAACGGCCCTGCGTCACCGGCAGACAATCACCAGAGATAACGTGACAGAGCTGACGAAACTGAGAGCGGGCAATTTGGAAATCGATATCAAATGCCGCACGGTCCGTTTAGCCGGGCAGGAAATCCACTTGACTCCGATCGAGTACAAGATTGTCACTTTGCTGGCCCGCCATCTGGGCCGGGTGCTGACATACGATGCGATCATGCGGGAAGTCTGGGGTCCCTATGTCAATGAAAGGGAGGCGCTTCGGGTAAACATGGCCAATATCCGGCGGAAACTGGAGAATAATCCAGGTGAACCGCAATATATCGTAACCGAAGTTGGCGTCGGTTACCGGATGATCGATGAGGACCAGTAACCGGCGCCACTGATCAGCCTGACTGCCGGTCATCGGCTCGCCGGCATTCGCATGGTAGCGTAAAATGCCGGCAAAGGGTATAATGATGATCCGGAGGGAATGACATTGGCAGATACGATCCTGATCAAAAAAAGCAAACCCTTGATCGCTCGGCATTTGATATATACGGTGTTGCTTCTGGCTGTGACAACCGCACTTTGTTATGTGCTCTTTCAGTTGATACCGGATGGATCGATCGTCATCATGGTTTACCTGCTGGGCGTTTTCCTGATTTCCCGCCTGACCGATGGATATTGGTACGGCGTTTTCGGCGCGCTGATGGCGGTCTTCCTTTATGATTATCTGTTTACGGAACCCTATTTCAGCCTGGATACCCAAAAGCCGGCCGATTATGTGATATTTTCCATCATGCTGGCGGTTTCGCTGATCACGTCGGCTACGATGACCCGGATCCGACGCTCGGTAACCAAACAAATCCGTCAGGCCGGTATCCAGGCGAAGAACAGTCAGATTCTGGAAAATGAAAAACTGCGCGGCACCATTCTGCGATCAATTTCTCATGATCTGCGTACGCCGTTGACCAGCATTACCGGATCGGTCAGCATGCTTCTGGACAAGGGGAGCGAAATGCCTGAAGCAGACCGGACCAGGCTTCTGCAGGATGTCTACCAGGAATCATCCTGGCTGAACCAGTTTGTCGAGAATTTGCTCAGCCTGACCCGTATCGATGATAAACTGATGCGATTAAGAATAAAACCGGAACTGGTTGAAGAGGTAGTCGGCGAAACGCTGGTGATCATCCGGCACCGGCTGGGAAGCCGAAAACTCGAGGTTGGCACGCCACCGGAGCCGACAACAGTCTGGCTGGATTCAGCCTTGATCGAGCAGGTCCTGATCAATCTGCTGGACAATGCGATCGCCCATACCCCGCTGGATGGTTCGATCACGCTGACGGTGACCGCCGACCGGAAGCAAGTCCGCTTTAATGTCTGGAATAGCGGGCCAAGCATAGCGCCGGATGTCTTGGACAAAATATTCGACCGCTATTTTGTCGGCAACGAAGAACGCTTTGACTCCCGCCGCGGTATGGG
>JAEXPB010000402.1 GCA_023438965.1 Bacillota bacterium
ATGCTGACCAAGGACATCTACCAGACCAGGATCCGACCAGATGCCGACGACCGGCAGGTCCTGGGCATGTCGCGGCTCCTGACCGCTTTTGCCGGCGCGCTTTGCATCGGCCTGGCCGTTTTGTTCTACCGCAGCACAACAATCCTGGATCTGGTCTACCTGGCCTATACGATCCGCGGCGCGCTTTTTATCATTCTGCTGTTCGGCTTGTATGGCCGAAGGCTGTCAGCCCGGGCCGCAGTCTGGGCGATGGGGTCAACAACCGCGGTTGGCCTGGTGTGGGTCGTGTATCACGCGGTCGCCGGCCGATACCCGATTGCGGCGGAATTCAACGAAACATATGCCACTGTTCTGGCAGCCGTCCTGCTGACCCTGGCCTATAGCCGGCTGATGCCAAAAAAACAGCTGGGTCTGCTGCCGGCGTTATCGTCGAACCTGAAGGCTGGAGAGGAGATGACTTATGAACATTGATGTGAAAACACCCAGGATCGGATTGGTCTGCTTCGGCGAAATCAACACGCCCTATGATCGGCTAAAGATCATGCACGACCAGGCATTGGCGGTCTTGGGCAACCTGGACGGCGAGCTGGCTGATGCCGGCATTGTGACCGACGATGCGGCTTATCTGTCCGCCGACCAGGCAATCGGACACCTGAAACCGGTCGATCTGGACTGCCTGATCGTCTGCCTGGCCGGCTGGATACCCCCGCATGCGGTCATCCGGATCACTGACGCCTTCCGGCATCTGCCGCTGCTGCTTTGGGGACTCTGCGGCTGGCGGGAGAACGGCCGCCTGGTCACGACTGCCGGCCAGGCCGGCACGACGGCGTTGCGCGCGACATTCGCCGAGATGGCTTACCGGTTCACTTTCATTTACAGTATCGTCGGCCAGCCGGAACCGCTGGACAAGATCCGGGATTTCACAACCGCCGCCAGCGCGGCCCGCCGGCTGCGCTCAGCCCGGATCGGCACGATGGGCTATCGGGACATGCTCCTCTATGGCACGCAGTATGAAGGCAACTCACTCCGGTACCGGATCGGTGTCGAAGTCGAACCATTCGAGATGCTGGAAGTCGTTCAGCGAGCGGCGGCGGTCGATGACTCCGCTGTCCGGGACCGGATCGAATGGATCCGGGCGCACTGGGTATTTGATCAGCCTTGCGCGGAGGCCATTCTCGAAAAGGGCGTCCGTTATGCCTTGGCGATCGGGCAGCGTGTTGCCGATCGCGGTTATGCGGCAATAACCCTGATCGATGTCGATGGCATGAAGAAACTGCTTGGTTTTCCGCCGGCTATGGTCTTTATGCTGATTGATGCCCTGCACGGTGTGGCGACTATTCCGGAAAACGACGTCATGGGCAGTGTAACCCAGTTGATGGTCGGCTTCTGCACCGGCCAGACCGCGACATATCTGGAATATTATGAATTCTTTACCGACAGCGTGCTGATCGGCGTACCGGACTTCGTACCCCAGGCGGCTGTCCAGGGTGACGTTCACGTATTGCCGACAGCTTTCGGGCTGCTGGACCGGTCGCTGCTCAATGTATCACAGATCCGGACCGGCCGGGTGACCTGCGCGCGCTTGATTTACCGGCAGGGGGGCTATGTCATGCATATCTACACCGGCGAAGCCCGGACGCCGCAGCCCTGGGAAGAGTGCGGCTGGACGCCGCCGGCGCCGCAGCTGCCCAGCCTGGAAGTTTTCCCGGACAGTTGCTCGGTTGAGGAGTTGGCCGCGGAAGTGTCCAGCCAGCATGTGATTGTCAGTTATGGCGACAATCGCCGTCGATTGCGCTACCTGTGCGAGCTGCTGGGCATCGCGGTCATCTAAAGGAGGATCCTATGACAAATGAAATACCGAGTCTGAAAATCGGCTGGGCGCAGACCAGCATCACCCCGGACCAGCCGGTTTTGCTCTCCGGTCAGCTGTATTCCCGGGTCTCGCGGTATGTCCACGATCCGGTGACGGCGACCGCGCTGGCCTTGGACAATGGCGCCGAACAGGCCGTCCTGGTGTCCTGCGACATGGTCGGTATCAACGAGAAGCTGGTTGATAGCCTTCGTCGCCGGCTGGATGGCCAGGAAGGCATCCTGGCAGCGAAAATATCTATTAATGCCACGCATACGCACAACAACAGCCGCTTTGTCTCCGACGCGCACCGGGCCGAGTTTGCCAGCATCCTCGGCACGGATATCCTGCCGGAAACCGGCGCGCCGGACAATACCCTCATGGATGACGAAGCAACCGAATTCTGGACTGCCAAGGTCGCGGCACTGGTGCTCGATGCCTGGCGGTCGCGTCAGCCCGGCGGCATCGCCCCGGCGCACGAATACGCCGCGGTCGGCTTCAACCGCCGGCCGGTCTTCCGCCGGTCCGACGGCCGGGAAGAATCAAAGATGTACGGATGCTGCGCCGAAGCGTCTTTCCTGCGCTTCGAGGGAACAGTCGATCACGGCGCCGACATGTTGTTCACCTTCTCACCAGATGGCGATCTGACCGGCGTGGTCGTGGACATCCCCTGTCCGTCGCAGGTGATGGAACTGCATTATTTCATCTCAGCGGACTACAGGACGCCGGCCCGGGCGCAGATCCGCGAGGCATTGGGACGGAATATCCCCGTACTGGCCCTGTGCGGTGCCGCCGGCGACCAGAATCCGATCGACCTGGTCCAGGCCGGCAAGGACAACGCGGCCGAACTGGCTGAGTGGAACGCCCAGGCCGGCGAAGTCTGGTGCAACTATGACCTGGGGGCGACCTGCGAAATGATAGGCGGCCGCATCGCCGACGCCGTCAAACGCGCCTATGCGCAGGCCCGGAACCAGATCCGGACCCGACCGGAATTCCGGCAGGCGTTTATGAACCTCGAGCT
>JAEXPB010000437.1 GCA_023438965.1 Bacillota bacterium
CTGGGTCTGGCCAACCTGGCCGCCCTGCTGAGGGTGCTCGGGCTGCCGTACGATTCCGAAGACGCCCGTACGGTCGCCGCTGCCCTGGTCGGCATCCTGACCGGCCACAGCTATAGCGTGTCAGCCATGATGGCCGAGGTCATGGGACCCTTTGCCAGGTTCGACCTTAACCGCGAGCCGATGCTGCGGGTGATCCGCAACCATGCGCGGATCGCCGGCACCCGGAACGACGCACTCGAAGGTGTCAGCAGCGAACCGCCGCTGGTCAGCCACGAGCGGTTGGCGATGCTGGGGATGGACGAACTGTCCGCCGCGCTCAAGGAAGACTGGCAAAGCGCGCTGGACCTGGGGGAACGCCATGGCTACCGCAATGCCCAGGTCTCGGTTCTGGCGCCGACCGGCACGATTTCCTTCGCCATGGACTGCGCCTCGACCAGCATCGATCCGTTTTTCTCCCATATCGTCTATAAAAAGCTATCCGGCGGCGGCTTCATGAAGCTGGCCAATCCGGTGATCGGGCTGGCGTTGCAGCGCCTGGGCTATGCGCCGGAAGAGCGGGAAGCCATTCTGACCTATATTGCCCGCGAAGAAAACGGCCGGATTGCCGACGGCAAGATCGAAGGCGCGCCATTCCTGAAAGAGGAGCACCTGGCGGTTTTCGACACGGCCAACCAATGCGGCTCCGGCCAGCGCTTCATCCATTTCCAGGGTCATGTCCTGATGGTGGCCGCCCTGCAGCCGCTGCTGTCCGGTGCAATTTCCAAGACAGTCAACCTGCCGCGCGAAGCGACGGTCGACGATTTCAAGACCGTGGTCATCAATTCCTGGCGACTCGGCGTCAAAGGCATCACCCTGTACCGTGACGGCTCCAAGATCGCCCAGCCGCTCAACCTGCGCCTGGACGACCAGAACACCGGCGTCAACCTGGAGAGCCTGGCCTACCAGCCCCTGCTGGAATACGCCCGTAAAGCCCAAACCCGGCTGCTTGAAGCCGAGAGGGAAGCGTCCCAGCACCGCCTGTCCCGCCGCGACAAGCCGGTCGGCATCCGTTCCGGACACACCCACCCGGCCCAGATTGAGGATGTCAAGATCTATACGACCGTCAATCGCAACAACTCCGGCGAGATCTCCGAGATCTACATCACGACCGACCGCGAAGGCACTCTGATCATGGGCCTGCTGAACTCGCTGTCCAAGACAATCTCGGTCATGCTGCAGTACCACATTCCGCCGCAGAACATCTCCAAGATGCTGCGCAGCCAGAAATACGAGCCTTATGGCTTTGTCACCCGCCATCCGTACATCAAGTACTGCACATCGATCTCCGACCTGATCAGCAAAATCATCGACATTGAGCTGGGCGACTATTCGCGCTGCCAGGTCAAACCCGAACCGGCGGCGGACCTTGATGCTGCGGCGAATGGGGACACAGAAATCGACGGCATCGATCTGACCAGCATTGCCAAAGCTGATGAAACCACCGTGACCGAGAGCCGCCCGTCACCATCTTTCCCTGCATTGCTGGCGCCGGAATACTCGACCGGCAAGCAGGCCGAACCGCGCGTCAACGGCTCCTTTGTGCACGAGAAGGCGCGCGAGGCGGCCAAAAACGGCGAGAAACTATACGATGGTTCGATCTGCCCGGCTTGCTCGAGCACCCGGATGGTCCGCAACGGCACCTGCAAGGTCTGCCTGGACTGCGGTACAACCACCGGCTGCTCCTGAGCCTGCTTTTAGGAGGATTCATCGATGCGGGAAATCATCGCGGTCCGGAATCTGACCAAACGCTACGGTGACCTGACGGCGGTCGACCAGGTCAGTTTTTCCGTCCATGAAGGCAGCCTGTTCGCCTTCCTCGGCCCGAACGGCGCCGGCAAGTCGACGACCATCAATGTCATTTGCACGCTCCTGAACAAAACCGACGGCGAGGTGATGGTCGACGGCTGTGCGATCGGCCGTGACGACGCGCAGATCCGCCGGAAGATCGGCGTTGTCTTCCAGGATAATGTGCTCGACGAGCTGCTGACCGTCCGGGAAAACCTGCTCTCGCGCGGCCAGCTGTACGGTCTGAGCGGCCCGGCCTTGCACCGGCGCCTGGCCGAGGTCGCCGCGCTGATGGAACTCGGGGACCAATTGAACCGCCGTTACGGCAAGCTCTCCGGCGGCCAGCGACGGCGGGCGGAGATTGGCCGCGCCCTGATGAGCGATCCGCGGATCCTTTTCCTTGATGAACCGACGACCGGCCTCGATCCCCAGACGCGGATCACCGTCTGGCGCAAGATCCGGCAGATGCAGAAAGACCTGAAGATGACGGTCTTCCTGACCACACACTATATGGAAGACGCGGCCGGGGCCGATTGGGTGGCGATCATCGACGGCGGCCACATCGTGGCCGAGGGGACGCCGCATGAGCTGAAGGAGAAGCACAGCACCGACCAGCTGCGCCTGACGCCGATGGACCGGACCTGGAGCGAGGCCTGGCTGCAGGGCCGGGGACTGCGTTATGAGCGGGTGGCCGACCAGCTGCTGGTACCGGTGCGGGACAGCCTCGAAGGCTACGCCCTGCTCAAGTCGCTTGAAGGCCAGTTCAGCGCGTTTGAGATGGTCAGCGGCAACATGGACGATGTCTTCATCAACATCACCGGACACCGGATCAGGGAGGACAACTGACATGGCGACGATCTTCCATTTGGCCAGCCGCACGATCAAGGTCTTTCTGCGCGACCGCACAGCGGTGTTCTTTTCGATGCTTTCGGTCTTCATCATTATCGGGATGTATGCGATTTTCCTCGGCAATACGACTGTCCGTTCACTGCAGAGCTTCGTCGGGCCGGAAGTCGAGGGCGTCCGCTGGGTGGTCGACGCC
>JAEXPB010000468.1 GCA_023438965.1 Bacillota bacterium
CGCGGCGATCGGCAGATAGCGCCAGCCGGCCTTCTGCAGCAGAAGGCCGGTCTGCAGCAGCATTTGATCGATAAAAGAATTGACGGTGCGATAATGATGATAATAAGAGAAGGTTGGCACCTCATTAATCTCATCAATCACGGCGTCGGACAGGCGGACCACCAGCGATATCGCATACGGCAAGCCTGGCGGGCCGTCTGGCAACCGGGCGAAGCCGACATCGCTGACGGTGTTGTTGAAGAGATACGCCTTGATTTGATCTGCCAGGTTCATCGTCGTCTTGCCTTCCTCTGTGCCAAGATCTGTTGCCATGTTCCCATTTTAGCATATCTGCCGGATGATCGATTCGTTCGCTGGATGATCGTTGTGATAAAATGGCAGTTATAGCTTAAATTTGTTTGATGGCATCTGGAGGTAATATGCTGCGGATCGATCAACTAAGTGTGAATCCCTTATCCATGATCACTCATGACGGCCTTCAGCGTGTTGATTTGCATTATCACGCCAGTGCGGACGCTCATCTGTACTTGAATGTCTATCATAGCCAGCAGCTGATTCTAGCACAAGAACCCGTACACCTCAGTAGCGGTCAAAGCTACACCAGTGTGTTTCTGAATCCGCCCGCGGTTGAATTCACTGCGACCTGGCAGCTGGTCGATCAGGCGCAGAATCTGGTTGCCGAAACGACCAGTCTTTGGACAGTGCCGCGCCAGTGGACTTTTTACGTTATGGTATCGTCCCATACCGACATCGGATTGCACAATTCGCCCTATATCCAACGTTATAACAGCGAACAGTTCCTTGACCAGGCTATGGCCCTGTGCGACCAAACCGACGATCGGGCCGAGAAAGACCGCTACCATTATGTGATCGAAGGAACATGGTTCTGGGGCAATTATCCAGCCGACCGGGGGACCATGGCGGCGCAGAAGGTCGCCGAAAATTATATCCGGAAAGGGAAAATCGGCATCTGCGGCGGTGTGGCCGGCAACCACACCCAGGTTTACGGACTCGAGGAGTTGTGCCGTAGTGCCTATGGACGGAAGTCCCTGCAGGAGCAATGGCACATCGATACGAAAACCCTGGCGATGATCGATAACAATGGCCTCAGTTGGTCCATCGTCCAGCCCTATGCGGACGCTGGATTTGAAAATGTCATTTTCGCACCTAATCAATGGAATCCGCTGCCATCATCGGTCTGGAAGTGCGATACCAAGGTTCCGGGATATGTCTGGAATCCGGAAGCCGGCGGCGGCGGCGCCCGGATTGATGTTCGCTACCAATCCGCCCTGCCGATGGTATTTTACTGGCAATCGCCGGATGACCGGCGATTGCTGATCTGGTGCAGCGCGCAATATCATTGGGGCGGAGCTGTCTGGGGCCTGGATCCGAGAGCTGCCGCCGATCGGAACACCCTGCGGACGATGGAAGAACGGTTCGCCAGACAGCTGCCCATTCTGGAAGCAAAATACCCGTACGACCTATGGCTCCTGGCCTGCTACGAAGACGACCAGGAACCGGGCTTGAAGCTGACCGATGCGATCCGGAATTGGAACGAAAAATACCAGTGGCCGCAAATCAGGACACTAGGCAATCCGGATGAGCCATTTGACCTTTTAAAACGGAAGTTTGGCGATCAAATCCCGGTTCTGCGCGGCGAGATAACCGGCGGCTGGTATCAGCACCCTTTGTCGGCACCAGATCTCCTGGCCCAGAAGTTTGCAGCCGACCGGTTGCTGCCGACTGCGGAAAAGCTGTCGGTTCTCGCCGCTTTGACCACTGAAGCATTTACTTATCCCCGGGATGATTTCAACCGGGCCTGGCAATGCCTGCTGATGAATGACGAGCATTCTTATGGCACGAGCGGTTACCAGGGCCGGCGCGTATACGAAACCTGGATGCAGCACCGGGACTGGATCGAGAAAGCCGCAGCGATCGCCGGTCATTACAGTTCGCTGGCGCTCGAAGCAATTGCCGCTCAAGTTCAGGCGCCTGAAGAGGTCCTGGTTTTTAATCCGACAACCCAGCCGCGCTGCGAGCTGGTCGAGTATGACGGAATGACCTGCTTAGTCAGCGACATCCCACCCTTCGGCTACCGAACCCTGGCGCTCGCGGCGTTCTCGCTGGCTAAAAAACGCCGCTGGACCGTCACAGCTCCGCCAGTCATCGAGAACCGGTTTTACCGAATTGAATTTACCGCCAATGGCGCCATGCGATCCATCTATGACAAGCAGCTGGCCAGGGAGCTGCTATCACCCGCCGCTCGTTATGCGGCCAATGAATTCGTGTATACCCAGGATCAGCATCGGACGTTTAGCACACCCGGGCCTGCTTCATTCGAGGTCATCGAAGAAAATGATCAGGTCGGTGTAATCATCCGCACGCAGGAGGCTATGTCCCAGGCGGACATCGTCCAGCAGGTTATGCTGCCGCAGCACGAAAAGCGCATCGAGATCGATAACCGCCTGGCACACCTCCGGGATATGTTCAATACAAACCGCTACAGCCGCTACGCATACTATGCCTTCCCCTTCCAGGTTGAAAACGGGCATAGATATTGCAATTTGAATGGCTGTACCGCCGAATATGGCGTCAGTGTCACCGGCCATGGCACTGATGTCTATCTGCCGGCGCATGAATGGTGTTGTGCGGAGAATGATGATTTTGGCGTGGCGTTGTTTCAGCTGGACAGTCAGCTGGTTGAATTCGATCATATCCATCCGGACAAGACTGATTATGGCGAACCTGGTCGGGGCTCGGCCATGTTTATCTATCTGGCTAATGATTGGCTGCAGATGCATGTACCCGACGGCGACCATCTCGATTGCCGGTTCAGATACGCGATCAGCTCCTATCGTGGCCATTTCCAGGCCGCGAAGATACCGCAAAACGCCGAACGCTTTGCTCATCCGGTCCTGCTGGCTAAATGCGGCGCACAACCGGGAAGGCTCAAGCCCGGGTCCTTCAGCTTCCTGAACCTGAATCGGGACATTCGACTGGTAAATCTGAAAAGAGCCGAAGACGGACAAGGCCTTATCGCCCGCTTCCATGGCCAGGCCAGGGAATTGCGATTCGCGTTGAGCGTGGACGGCGGTGATGATGTGCGGCCGGCCACAGCGGATGAGCGGGACAGCGGCGGGACAGGTCCGGAAAACGGCTTTATCACCTACCGGGTTGGCAGCGGGCAAATATGCCTGCATGTTGCGGACAGCCAGCCGGTATTCCGCAGCGGGATCCCGGCGGCCATCGGTTCCGACGAAAACGGATTGATTGCCAAGCCCCGGGCAGCCTGCGGTGAACACCAAGGTCACCTCTATTTGCTCTGGGGTCAGAATCAAGAACAGGATCTATCTCATTATGACTTGTATCGAAGCGAGCAGGCTGATTTTGAGGCTGACCAGGATACCTTCCTTGCCCATGTTGAGCCGGGAGCCTACTGTGAAGCCCGGTATGAGGACCAGAACCTGAAAAAGCACACCTGGTATTACTACCGGGTATGCGCCGTGAATAAAGATAACGTTCGCGGACCAGTCAGCGATGTCTTTG
>JAEXPB010000470.1 GCA_023438965.1 Bacillota bacterium
GAGCAAAGGAGGTAACCTGTGGCCGTCAGCAAATCCGCGCCCGGCTCTGCCCTGGCGCATGGTCTGCGCCGTTTCGCCCGCTTGCTGATGATCCTGGTCCTGATCGCCGGCATCTTGCTGCTGGCAGCCAACGGTTTGTACTACTGGTACAGCCAGCCGCTGGTAAACGGCTATGCCGCGGCGCAGGCCGCTTTGGCCGCGGGCATGCCGGCTTCCAGCCGGACCGAAGCCGAACGGCTGGATTTCTATGCCGCCTGGGCAGCGAAACTGCAGGACCTGCCGACCCGGCTGGCGGCGCTGAATCGTCAGCCCTGGACCGTGGCGGTCCTGAGCAAGGCAGAACCGGACCCGGCCGGCGTGCAGGCACTGCTGGAACAGACATCCCGCGGCCGGACAGCCGTCGTAGCCTACTGCCAGGCCGTGGTGGCCATTAACCAGGCCGTGGCGGTTTATCGCGCGTTGACCGGCGATCCGGTCAGCGAGCCCCAATCCCTGCCCCAAAGTCTGGCTTGGTATCGTGTCCGCATCCAGGCCGTCAACCAGCTGGAAATCGATTATGCCGCCCTGAGCAGGATTGCCGGCCTGGATCTGGCCGGCCCGCTGTTCACGGCAGACGAACTGGGTATTGCGGCGGCTGGGGCCGATATCCAATCCTGGCGGCAGCCCGTACAATTGCTGCAGGACATTATGACGGCCGGATCCATGCTGGAAACCCGGCTCGACGCCCTGTATGCCCAGGACCCGAACGCTGCCGGCCTGGCGCAGGCCAATGCGACCTGCGCCGCGCTGCTGGCAGAACAGCAGGCCCTCGCCGACCAGGCGGCTGCGCTGACCGACGCACTCCCGGCAGCCCTGCGGCCGGCCTGGCGGTATTGGCTGACCGGTCTGGACGGCAGAAAGCAGTTCATCAGCCAGCTGCAATCCTGGTGGGAGAATACCGTCAAGGCCAAGCAAAGCCTGGACTCTGCCGCGACCGATCGCGCGACGGCCAAGCGCTATATCGCCGACAGCCTGAAGGAAACCAATGTCGAGACCGCTTACCTGTGGACCCGAACCGCTCAAGAAGCACGGGTCAGCATGAATACGGCCATCGATTTCGCCAATATCGCCCTTGACCGAGCCAATCAGCAGGCCGCGAATCTGACAGCCAGCCGCACAGCTTACCGGACCGCCCTGGACCTGGATGCCGCTGTCCGCCAGATCCCGCCGCAGGACATGATCCGGGCCGACGCCTTCTGGCTCGAAGGCTAAGCCCCAGAACAAGACGGACCGGCGCCGGAGACTCTGTATCACCGGAAACCGGCCGACCAATGGCGTGAAAGGATATGATTCGATGAACATTTGGCATGATATCTCCGACAGCCGCATCCGCCCCGACAAATTCATGGCGGTGATCGAAATTCCCAAAGGCGGCAAGCAAAAGTACGAAATGGACAAGGCCACCGGCATGCTGCGTCTGGACCGGATTCTCTACACCTCGACTCATTATCCGGCCAATTATGGCTTCATCCCGCGCACCTTGGCCGACGACGGCGACCCGCTGGACGTCCTGGTCCTCTGTTCCGAGCAGCTGCAGCCGATGTGCCTGGTTGAGTGCTATCCGATCGGTGTCTTTTCGATGACCGATGACGAGGAGCTGGACGAGAAGATCATCGCCATTCCTTATGAAGAACCGACCATGAATGTCTGGAAAGACATCGGTGATCTGCCGCCGCACATGTTTTCGGAGATCCAGCATTTTTTCTCGGTCTACAAGTCGCTCGAGCATACCCCGACCAGCCTGCAGGAAGTGGAAAACGCCCAGGCAGCGCGGGAAATCATCCGGAAGTGCCTGGACGCCTACAAAGTGCATTTCCGGATCAAGGATTAATGTCCGGCCAACCCTGAAACGGATGATACAAGCCAGAACACGCGCCGGCTGTCAGAAAATTCTATATTGTCGCCACATTGGCTAAACAAATCGGTCATGACTGCATGGCATAATGAAAACAGAGGCATCAGGTTGAATGGAGATGATTAGAATGCTTGCTGCTCTAAATGCTATTGCTTTAATGATGCGGAATTATGGTCTGCGGGACCGCCTGGGGGACTGGTCCGGCTGTTGGGGTTTGATGCGCAATGCCCATCCGGGGGCTTATCTCGGCATGTTCCTGCTGTTCCTGCTCCTGGCTGCGGCGGTTGTGGTTGTGATTATCGTCGCGATCAATTATTCACACCGGCATAAGGACTATCATGCTTACAAGAACGCCGCGACTGCCAGCACCGGACCTTCGGCCAGCCCGGCGGACGAAGCGGCAACGGTGCCGCTGGCAGATAATCCGGCCTTGCGGATCCTTGACGAGCGCTATGCGCGCGGGGAGATCAACGAGGACGAATACCTGCGGCATAAAGAAAACCTGTTGAAAAAATAAGAACAAGCCTGATGCAGGGATGCCCCGGCCGTGCAAAACGGCCGGGGTTTTTTTATCCGGCGCAACTGGTAATGCAGATGCGAAATATTTGATATTTTCCGGATGATGGGCTATACTTCAGGTAGAATTCCCGCAAAGATCAACCTGCAAGACAAGGAGGGATTCAACATGGTTCCGATATCCAGTATCATTGGTCTTTTTGGTTTCTTGAACCGCATCGACACTTTGTCAGCCATTTTGTTCATTATCGGTCTGCTGCTCCTGGTAGTGGAAATGTTCATTCCCGGATTTGGCATCGCCGGCGGCAGCGGCATCGTGCTGTTGGTTATCGGTATTATCCTGACCGCCACCACTCCGGCCGAAGCCATGGTTATGATCGGTATATTGCTGGCTTTGGTTGCGCTGGTCCTGTTTGTCATCCTGCGCTCCGCCAGGAAGGGCAAGCTGTCGAAATTACTGGTTTTACGCTCTGCCGCCAAACATGAGTCCGGCTACAGCGCGACAGCCGACTTCAGTGCGCTGGCCGGCAAGGAAGGCGTCGCCATGACGGTCCTGCGCCCCGCCGGTTCAGGCGAATTCGCCGGCCAGCGGCTGGATGTGGTCACGGATGGCACCTTCATCGAAAAAGGCACCCGGATCCGGATAATCCGGACCGAAGGCCGGCGGATCGTCGTGGAGGCAGTCCAGCCGACAACACCGTCAAAGTGAAGCCCCTGCGGCAGGCCGAAAACTGAGCCTGTCCGCATGAAATGCTGCTAGCTACGAAAGGAGTCATCAACATGGGTGGAGAAATCATCATTTACGGTCTGGTCATTGCGGCGGTATTCATTTTTCTGTCCTTCTTTTTCAGCTTCGTGCCGGTCGGGCTATGGATTGCCGCGGCTGCGGCCGGCGTCAAGGTCGGCATCTTCAACCTGGTGGCCATGCGCTTGCGCCGGGTTGTCCCGACCCGGGTCGTCAATCCCCTGATCAAGGCAACAAAGGCCGGCCTCGATGTGAACATCAACCAGCTGGAAGCCCATTTCCTGGCCGGCGGCAATGTGGACAAGGTGGTCAACGCCCTGATTGCCGCCCAGCGAGCCGATATCCCGCTCGAATTCGAACGGGCAGCGGCGATCGACCTGGCCGGCCGCGATGTCCTCGAAGCCGTGCAGATGAGCGTCAATCCCAAAGTGATCGAGACACCGCTGGTCGCAGCCATCGCCAAGGATGGCATTGAGCTGAAGGCCAAAGCCCGCGTCACCGTACGCGCCAATATCGACCGTTTGGTCGGCGGCGCCGGCGAAGCGACGATCATCGCCCGCGTCGGCGAGGGCATTGTCACGACGATCGGCTCAGCGGTCACGCACAAGGATGTCCTGGAGAATCCGGACCGTATATCCAAAACCGTTCTGAGCAAAGGATTGGACGCCGGCACGGCCTTTGAGATCCTTTCGATCGATATCGCGGACGTCGATGTGGGACGCAATATCGGCGCGCAGCTGCAGACGGACCAGGCTGAAGCCGACAAACGGATCGCCCAGGCCAAGGCTGAGGAACGCCGGGCGATGGCGGTCGCCCGCGAACAAGAGATGAAGGCCGCAGTAGTCGAGATGCGCGCCAAAGTCGTCGAGGCGGAAGCCGATGTGCCGAAAGCCATGGCACAGGCGCTGCGCGAAGGCAAGCTGGGCGTCATGGATTACTACAATATGCAGAACGTAATCGCTGATACGCAGATGCGCGGCTCGATTGCCGGCACAGCCAAGCCCGAAACCGGTGCAGAGCATAAGTAAGGACCGCGGCAATCGGCTATTGGGCGGTTAAAGCAATTTGCGCGGTTACTGTGATTGAGGTGGTGATAGCATGATGAATGAAAACGACAGAACCGGCTTGCAGCCAAGTTCAATCCAGCCACGTTACCAACCGACGATCACGGCCGGCGCTGCCGCGGCGGAGATCGGGTCGGCGGCCGAATTGGCCAGGCGCGATGCCGATCAGCTGCCGCCCTGGCATGATCTGACTGCCGATCAGATCGTTCAAGGCATTGTCCTGTCGGAAATTCTCGGACCGCCGGCTGCACACCGGCGGCGCAAATATTGACCGTTATTCGGCGCACATGAAAAAGGCGGCAGACTTCAAAGTCTGCCGCCCTTTTATTGCTAGTCCGGCAAATTTTACTCGTAAGCCTTTTCTTTGCGTCCGATTGACAGGACCAGATTGATGACAATACCGGCCAGCGCCGCGGTGGCAATAGCCGGAAGCTGCATGCCAAAGAAGGGGATCATGCCGCCTTTGAAGCCATAATTGCCGCCGAGACCGATGACCAGGATGGTCGAGATGACGGCCAGGTTGCGGGCGCTGAACAGGTCGACCTTGCGGTTGATCATGATCGCGATGCCCTGGGCGCCGATGATGCCGAACAGGTAAATGCTGACACCGCCGATGACCGCGCCCGGGATGGTGTTGACCAGGTTGGACAGCGGGGTGAAGAAAGAGATAATCATGGTGATGACCGCCGCAGCGCCGAGGACCCAAACCGAGAAGTTACGGGTGATGGCCATGGTGCTCAGGTTCTCGCCGTAGTTGGTGCCGGCAGGGCCGCCGAAAAGCGAGGAGACGATGTCGCCGATACCGTCGCCGATCAGGTTCGAACCCAGGCGGTTCTTGATGTTGTAGGAGGGCTTGCCCTTCTGCTGGGCCAGGTGGTCAACATAGATGTCCAGCTGGAACAGGTGGGCGGTGGACTCCGGAATCGTCGCGATGGCGATCGGCATGATCGCCAGGACGGCGGTCCAGCTGACGGACGGCAGGGTGAAGTGCGGCGCGGCAATGATATCGCCGGCGAATATTTTGGTAAAGTCGACCATGTTGAAGAAAATACTGACAATATAGCCGACCAGAATGCCAAACAAGATCGGCAGCTGGCCCCAGGTGCCCTTGAGGTAGACCGAGAAGAGCATGGTGGCTACCAGGGTGACCAGGGCAACGATCCAGGCGTAATTCTGGGCGACGCCCTCCGCACCGTTGCCGGCGGCGCCGGTGATAGCGGTGCCGGCCAGGGAAATGCCGATGACAATGGCGATCGAGCCGGTGACTGTCGGCGGCAGGACGACTTCAATGGCTTTCATGCCGACGGCGTTGACGAGCAAACCGGCGGCGATGGAAACCAGACCGGACATGATGACGCCGAACTGGGCCTGGGAAATCAGGCTGGCAGCCGCGACCTTGCCGAATTCGACCGCGCCGGCCGAACCGCCGGTGATCGATACGATCGCTGCAATGTAGGAGAAGCTGGAACCATAATACAGGGGGATCTTGCCGCGGGTATCGAGCAGGAAGCAGATGGTGGCCAGACCGCTGGCAAAGATGGTGGTGGAGACGTGGAATCCGGTCAGCAGGGCGACCAGGACCGTGGCCGGAAACATGACCAGGATTTGCTGCAGGGCAAACAGGATCAGTTTCCAGATCGGGGGTTTTTCATCAGGCAGGTACCCGACGATCGGCTGGGGTGCTTGACTCATATGAGGTCCTCCTTTGAATGTTTTTCGCGCGGAATATATGGTTCCGCTGCATTCTCTTCAAAGCTACTATTCCTGAAATAGCTTGTCAAGGTCTCCTTCCATGTCCGGAAAAAATAATCATTCGCGGCTTGCAATGGTTGGCTGCCGGCCGGTTGACCACCGGCGATTACGGGTCTACAATCAATAATATAAGAGGGCAGAAGCCAGCCGCCGCATATGGGAATCGCCAGTTGGCCGCCAGTTGGCCGGCCAGCTTTGATAGATGGGGGGCTCAGCCTATGTATCGCCGCATCCAGGCCATCCAGCAGGGAAATCTGACCAGCGACGGCGCCGGTGTCCGTCTGCGCCGCGTTTTCGGCTATCATGACGTACCGCGATTCGACCCTTTCCTGATGCTCGATTATTTTGATTCCACCAATCCGGATGATTACATCAAAGGATTCCCCTGGCATCCGCACCGCGGCATCGAGACGATCACCTTCCTGTTTGCCGGCAAGATCAAGCATGGCGACAGCCTGAACAACAACGGCCTGATCGGCGATGGCGACTGCCAGTGGATGACCGCCGGCAGCGGCATCATCCATCAGGAGATGCCGCAGATCAGCCCGCACCTGTGGGGCGTTCAGCTCTGGGCCAACTTGCGCGCGCGGGATAAGATGACCCGGCCGCGCTACCTCGAGATCACTGCCGCCAAAGTGCCGCAAACCGAGCTGGACGGCAGCCGGATCCGGATCATCGGCGGCCGTTGCGCCGGCATCCGCGGACCGGCTCAGCGTCCGGATATCGATGCCAGTTTCCTGGACATCGCCATCGGTCCGCATCAGGCTTTTCAAATTGCCAAGGGACCGGAACAGCGGGTTCTGGCTTTGCTGGCGCAGGGCAAGGCTGATTTTGACGGTCAGACGCCGCCGGTTGATCAACCGGGCAGTGTGGTCCTGTATGAAACCGGACCGGCTGCCGGCGAGCAGATCCGGATCGCCGCCGCGGCGAATGGCGCCCGGATCCTGCTGGTCTCCGGCCAGCCGATCGGCGAGCCGGTAGCCTGGGGCGGCCCGATTGTCATGAACACCAAAGAGGAGCTCGATCAGGCTTTCCGGGAATACCGCAATGGATCCTTCATCAAGAACCAATCGGAATTTGCCAGCATCCTGTGAGCCTCAACCGGCTGTGCATCTGACCCGGCGCCGGACCGTGGCGGTTCAGCGCTTAACCCAGATCGTGGCTGATACAGACAGATCGTCCGGTTGACAGGTCTTCCAATTCAATCAGCAGGACATATTTCTGGCCGGTTTCCAAGGGAACCAGTCCGGTTTGGCGAACGAGGAGTTCCATGTCGCCTGGACTGACTGGCAGGCGGCTGTAGATGGATCGGGCAATATGGGCGTTGGCGTCCCTGGCATTGCCGGTGCAGGCGATGACCGATGCCGTCAGGTACAGCATCGCCGCATCGCTGCCGGCCGGCGCAATATGCAGGGTAAAGGCGGTACTGCTCCTGGCGGTCAGCTGCAACCCCGGCTGATCGAGCAGATAATTCCATTTGTAGATCCGGGTCAAAGGGTCCAGCGGCGTCCCGGTCCGCGTATCGCTGGTGCCGCCGCTTTTCAAGCCAAAGGCCAGATGGGCCTCGCCGGTCGGGCTGGTGGCGCCGACCCGGCCGATGATATCGCCCTTGTGCACATAGGAGCCGACGCGGATCCAGGCCGGGATGTAATGGGTGATCAGTCCGCCATATAAGGCATGGTAAATGACGCCGCCGATATCCGAGTCAATCAGGATGGTCATGCCATAGTCGGCGGTCTGGCCGCGAAAGACGACATGTCCGCTCTGGGCGGCGACAACCAGTGCCCCGGTATTGTCGCAAACGGCCTGCCGGATATGAACCATGCTGTAATTGAAGGCGTTTACCGGCTCGGAGCCGGTAATTTGCGTGGTGGAAGGCACCGGCCACATCCAGACTGCCAGCGGCATGTCTTTGGCCAGCGGCCAGCAACCTTCGATTTCATGGGCCAGACCCGGACTGACCGGTGTCAGGTTCCATTGTTGGGTGGCATAGGACGCCGGTGAGTATTCCGCCAGGGTAACCGGCGTATCATGGCCGGCTCCGTCCTGGAAGCACAAGGCCAGGCCGGGATCCGCCACCGACAGGATGGAAACGGAGCCGTCCCAGTGCCGGACCGCGGACCAGACCTGGCGGGTCCAGCCGGCGGTGTCGGTCATCAGGTCAATGTCCATCCCGGCTGCCGGGGCCAGGCTGCCGGTCTCCAGCGTCAGCTGCAGGCCTTCGACACTGCGGGCCGAACGGATCCGGAAATGGTTGCCGCCGATGTTCTCCAGACGGAAATGCTGATATTGGAAAAGGTCGAAGGTGCGTACCAGGACGCCGGATGCCGCCTCATCCTGGTCGGCGGTGAGGAAGCAGCCGCTGGTCCCCGCTTCGAGCAGATAGGTGCCGTCGCTGAGCGCAATATCCGGCTGACTGACATAAACCGTGCAAAGCCGCAGGTATCGGCCATCCTCGGCTCGCGCGGCAATGGTAGCCATGCCGTTGGCCAGTGCCGTCACCTGGCCGCTCTGGTCGACGGCGGCGACTTGCTGGTTATTGCTGCTCCAGATGGCCCACCAGTATGGCGAATCGGCGGCCAGGCTGGCCGGCCGCAGAGAAAGCCGCGTGCCGGCCGTGAGATAGATCCGGGCAGCGGTCAGCCTTGCCAGCTGCTGCGCCATGACTTCCAGCAACCGGCCGGCTGCCTGGGGACATCCGGCGAGCCAGCTTGCCCCGGCGGATATAGTCCGGCCGATGGCGCTGACCGATTGCCGCAGGAGACCGCCCGAACCGGGGGCGGCCGTATCCGGGTTCCGGGCAAACGAAGTCGGACCCAGCAGAAACAGAACCATGAACAGGGCCAGCAGCAAGCCGATCAGCTGTTTGATCCGGCGACACACCATCCGCATCACCCGCATGCCCATACCGGGCGTGCCTATCGATATAGGGCTGCTTACTTCATCAGGCGCTTGCCGCAGAATTCGTCGGCCTGCAGCCGCAGGACCTGGGTGATTGCCAGCGCCTGCCGGTCGTATGCCCAGTCGTCCCGGCCGCTGTAATGTCGCATCAGAACTTGCAGACCGTGAATCCGCTCGTTCGGATCGGCAAGGATCTCGATCCGGCCGCTGCCGATCAAGCTTTCATAATTCATCGAATACCGGCAGGCTTGGTCGCCGGGAACCAGCTGGTGCAGCCGGTCCATCTGGAAGCAGGCCCGGTTGTTGCGCCGGATGATGTCCAGCTTGCGACCGGCGACCGCGCAGTGGAAGTACAGGATCAGCCGGTTGCCCGACCATTCATGGCCAAAGTTCATCGGCACAACGTACGGCTGATCGCCGTCAGCCAGCCCCAGATGGCATACCTCGCAGGACGACAATATCGCCTCCAGATCAGATTGGGCGCTGATTTCCCGTTGTGCTTTTCGCATCCATCCACCCGACTTTCCATCCGGCTGCCGGAAGACCCCGGCTCTCTGTCTCTATTATCGCCCCCCGGCCGAACGATGACAATAGGCGAGTGAAGAAGCGGGCGTGATTACCGGTTTCACGCGGGCCGGGCAAACTGTTATAATTAATCGTAAATAAATTACCCGGAGGACCTGGATGATCAGAAGGAAATCCCTGACTGCTTTTTTGCTGACAGCGCTGCTGCTCGTTTTAACTGGCCAGCCGGTTGCGGCAAGTGCCATCTGGAACGGGCCGGCCAGCCAGGTTTCTGCTGCCGGCGGGCGCTGGCCGGCGATCAGCGAGCTGGAGGGAAAGGCCTGGGTGGTATATGACTGCCAGACCGGCCAGACCGTTCTGGAGCAATCCGGTGATGCGGCCCTGTATCCGGCCAGCACAACCAAAATCCTGACGGCGGTCCTGGTTCTGGAATCGATGCCGCTGGACCAGGTCATTACGGTCTCGGCCACTGCGGTCAAGCTGCCCTCCGGCTCTTCAAAAGCCGGTTTTCAGGCCGGAGAGCAGGTGCTCGTTCGCGACGCGCTGGCCGGCATGATGCTGGCTTCCGGCAACGATGCGGCCAACGCCCTTGCCGAAGCGTATGCTGGCAGCCAGGAGGCCTTCGCCGCCATCATGAATCAGAAGGCGGTCCAAATTGGCCTGGTCAACAGCCATTTTTGCAATCCCAGCGGCCTGCACGATGACGCACATGTCGCCACGGCCCGCGATATGGCCGTCCTGACCGCTTATGCCTTGAAAAACAACCGTTTTCGTGAACTGGTCGGCACGATTGCCTATTCCATGCCGGCGACCAACAAACATCCTTATCCAGGCTGGGGATTGTTCATCAACACCAACCGTTTTCTCCAATTCGGCACGACCGCCCTGCAGTCCGAGTGGCTGGACCATTATGAGGGCATCAAAACCGGCAGCACCGATGCGGCCGGCAACAATCTGGTGGCCGCAGCGGTGACCAAATCCGGCCATGAACTGGTTTCGGTCATCCTGGGGGTGCCGCTGAACAGCAAGACCGGCAATCCCTTCATTTATTCGCGCACGCTTCTGGAAACCGCCGCCCGCCGGCTGGCGGACGCACCCGCCGCCTCGCCGGCGGCTTCCCCCTCGCCGGCGTCGACGGCTTCGCCTGCCGCGACGGGAACGGCGCCGGCTGTTTCAACCAATCCGGCCGCTACTGCCGGAACCAACGATGCAACGGCAGTCCGGACGGAGCCGGAGAACACGGCTGCGGGTCCGGCTGCCTGGTGGCTGGCGATCGGCGGCTTTTTCCGCGCCAATCCCTGGCGGGCGGCTTTCCTGGCTTTGCTGCCCGTTACGTTGCTGCTGGGCCTGCTTTTCGGTCTCGGTCGCCGGAAACGCCGGCCCCGGATACGCCCGCGCCGGGTGAATTCGCGCTGATCGGCGGGTTCCGGCGGCCGGTGTGTCCGATAATGGAGGTGGTGACTGTGCCGCGTATTCTGATTGTCGACGACGATGCCAAAATAGCCCGGATCATTGCCCGCTATCTGGAACAGGCTGGCTTTACCGCCAGCATTGCCCTGAACGGCGGCCTGGCTTTGACCGCCCTGCGCGAATCCCGTTTCGACCTGCTGATCCTCGACGTCCTGCTGCCGGATACCACCGGCCTGACGATCTGCCAGGTTCTGCGCCAGGCTGCCGGTGATGACAATCCGGCAATGGCCACGCCGGCCGGCGTGCCGGTGCTGATGCTTTCGGCACTTGGCCTGACCGACGATATTGTCGGCGGCTTGCGCTGCGGCGCTGACGATTACCTGGTCAAACCTTTCGAACCGCGTGAACTGGTCGAACGGGTCCGCGCCTTGCTCCGCCGGCACCAGCGCGAAGAACTGCCGGATGTTTGCCGGGTTGGCAATCTCCTCCTGGATGTGACGGCCAGGTCTGCCCGCTGCGAAGGCCATACCGTTGAACTGACCCGGCGTGAATATGACCTGCTGGCCTGGCTGGCCGCCCGCCCTGGCCGTTCCTTCAGCCGCGACCAGCTGCTGGACGGTGTCTGGGGCTGTGATTTTGCCGGCAGCGACCGGGCGGTCGACCTCTGCGTGCTGCGCCTGCGCAGCCGCCTGGAAGCGGCGGGCTGGGTCGGCGCACGGATCGACACGGTTTGGGGTTCCGGCTACCGGCTGACTGTGCTGCCGGCGGAGCAACCGTGATGACTCCCTTGACAGGCGCGTCCGCCGGCAAGGTTCCGAAAGGTCCGTTCGCCAGGCGGCAGGGCCGTGGGCGGGCCGGGTTGCGGGCGGTGGAGGGGGG
>JAEXPB010000494.1 GCA_023438965.1 Bacillota bacterium
GTGTAAAGCATGCGATATTCGCCCGGGGTTTTCCCCGTGGCGATTCTAAATTTACGGACAAAAATGGATACATCACGATAGCCAATCAGGCTGACAATTTCCTGAAGCGTCATACTCGTCTCGGACAGAAGCTGCTTGGCCCGTTCGATTCGCAGTGTAACGACCGCATCCCAGATCGTCGTCTCCATTGAAATCTTAAATCGTTGATTCAGACTCGGTTGAGAACATCCGAAGTCACTAGCCATGCCGGACACCGAAAAATCATCCAAAAAAGCATGCTGCAGGAGATAATCCTGAAATTTCCGCTGTTCTTCATGCCCATTTTCGAGATAATCCTTGACCGTATGGCATAATTTATCTACTGTAAGCCGGATGGCTTCTGCCAGGTCACGGATGTTGGTCATTCTTTCTATCCCGTAAATATCCAAATCATAAGCCAAATAGCTGCTGCCATATCGCTGGGCAACCAAATGAGTCAACGTATTGATCACATCGTGCAAGAAAAGGCGGGCAGCAAACAAGGGCATATGCTGATCGGTTATGGATTGAATGAGTTCGCGTATTATGTCCTCAGACTGGTCGGACTGTCCTTGCAACACAGCATATTCCAGCCGTCTGCCCAGCTGGTCGTACAGGCTGCGGAAATTGACATTCTTGGCGAAAAGCTCGGGGAAATAGAAGACCCGCTGCTCACCGCCAACCAATCGGTAGTCCAGCGCAGCGGACGCTTCCAGAAAAGATTTGCGAACATCAGTCAGGCCGGGATATTCGCAACCCAGTCCAACGGTGGCACTTAATGCCTGCTGTTGATTGATCTGATCGATCAGGCCGGTAAATGTATGATGCAATTCCGGCCAAGCATGGGAATCCAGTATTAAGACAATAATCCGGCGGCCTTCCATATCCAGCATGGCGATCGCCTGCTCCGGACCATGCAAATTTCTCTCCACTTCTTCGACAATCATGTTCTTAGGATCATAAGGAAGCTGCTGCAGTCCAGATATTTCCAGAATGGCAATCCGGAAATTGACCGATTGCAGGCAACGCCTGATCGACAACGGGATAGTTTCGCTGGTGATATTGGTTATTTCACCGCGGAGAATGCGGTAGAGGAAATATTGGCGAACGGCCGTTTCGTTGCTGCGCGATTCAGATTCCAGGTTCTGTTTGGCCGCCAGGAGATTGACCATATGTAAGCGTATATGGTCCAATTCATTCAGTCTGGTCTCCAGATCCACGCCATCCAACCCCATGGTCTGCTGCAGTTTTTTGATCGGATCATAATTATAGATAACCAAAAGGACAATAAATGCCAACCCGACCAATAAAGCGCCCATTCCGACCGCAACAGCGATAAAACGTACATTTTCCACCGGCTTCATGATTTGGTCCGTTGGAATCATCATGCCATATTGATATTCGGTAGAATCCGAGTGGCTACTGGCAATCAAGTAGCTGACGCCTTGGCTTTCATATTCTCCGACTTCCATCGGTGCCAATCGCTGCAGCTTGTCCAGCAGTCCGGGCATGTCAAGTTGCACTTGCGTATTTGAGCCGTAATCGAGATGACCTTCTGGTGAAATCATCAGAAATACCGAATGGCTGGATCCTATTTTCTCTTGGATGATCTGGTCAATATCGGTCGTGTCGATCAGCATGGCCAGTGAGCCAAAAGATAAACTGCCTTGATTACTGTACCAGAGCGGATACGCAAATATGATGCTGTTAACAGGTTCAGTTGCACTGGCAATCATGATTTCGCCAACCGGGTAGACAGACGGTTTATCCAAACCATATAAATCTTCAATCAGGGCTTTGCCGTCATAATTGAGAAATTTATAGCTCTGCTCAAAAGACGATTTTGTATATGAACCATTGGCCGTATAAAAATAATCATCATCTTTGTATACAATCATCAATTGATTGATGAATGAATTGGATAGCAGCAAGGTTCGTAATTTATTCAACATTGTATAAGCCCGCATGGGATTGGTCAGCAGTTGAAAGGGACGATAATCGCTGTCGACGGATATTTGCGTGGCAATTGCCTGCATTTGCGACAGCTGCATATCCATAAAATTCTGCAGGGTATTTAAAGAACCCAGGTTGCTGCTGACAACCTGCTCTTTCAATTTGTTGTTAAAGAAATAGAAATTGTAAAGCGAAAAAGTCGCCAGAGGGATGATCAGGACCAGAAAAAACGATAAGGCATATCGCCACCTGATGCCAAGATGCCGCATGGCTGGTTCATCCTCCTGTCAACTAGAACTTCGATTGATTGGGAAGTCATCAACACTGTAAATCTTTTTTTGCCAAATAGCAAATACCCGATTGTCACTATAAGCATTTCTAAGGCACCTTCTGTCGATAGCCGGACGGCGTCAGGCCGGTAACCTGCTTAAAGATGCGGCTGAAGTAGTAAACGCTGGCATAACCGACTGCATCGGCAACCTGGCCAATCGTCAGGCTTCCGTCGATCAAGAGCTCTTTGGCCCGCCGGATGCGCTGCGAGGTGATGAACTGGAGCGGCGACACATGATACACCCGCCGGAAAAGGCGGCGGAAATGCACTTCGCTCATGCCGGCCTGTCCGGCCAGTTCCAGCACAGTCAAGCCTGCATCGGTGAAACGTTCCTGGATAGTGGCTTCGGCCAGATTCATCAGTCGCACTTTATCCGATGACACATAGCGTTTGAACTGCCGTTCCAGGAGCGCGGCATATATTTCATAAAGATCGGCGAAGCATTGCAGCCGGCTGGAAAAATCATCCGGCAGCCAGCGGCGTTCCATGCGACGGAAGATCTTCTCCAGATGCTCATAAGCTTGCATGGTAAAATAGGTGCTGCGCAGTGGGCCGCCGGCGTCAGCAAAATCGAAATCGATATAGATGAAACGGTAGTCTTCCTGGACATCCATGGCATAGCAGCTGCCCCGGGCCAGATACAGGATGTCACCCGCCTGCACGGTAAAATGGTAATTGGCAAAATCATAGCGCGTGCGGCCGCTGATGATATAGACGAAACTATCGGAATAGCGCCCCTTCTGCCGCATCGGCAGGGTCTGCGGCTTCATGGTTCCTTTGGTCACATTGTAAATGGTTTTGACCAATACCTGGGCTTCGATCAGCTGCATAGGGGCATCCTTCCGCCGGTTTGCTTTGAGCATAGCGCGAATGATGCTTTTCTGCAAGAAGGATTGTGATCGGAATATGCAAAATGTCTCTTTCCGGCATCGTCAGCCGGGATCATCCTTGCTAGACTGAAGCTGGAAATGCAAATAGGAGGGGCGCTTATGTTCTGGCATACTTTCACAGCTGATCAGCCGGCACTGCTCGAGCAATATAGTCAATCAAACTGGAACGAGTCCAGCGGCGAATCACCGGCGGCGATCAAAGCAGCCTGCGAGCAGATCGAGAGAGAGATGTCCGGTCAGTCCAGGGGCTGCATCAAAGCACACCAGCTGGCTTATATTCTCAAACACGCCCAACTGGAGATCCTCCCCTGCGAATGGCTGGCCGACAAGATCAACCATGCCGGCATCCTGCCGGGGTTCCGTCAGATCTGGAAGACCGAAATCGACAAAGGGCCGCTGCACGATCTGCTGCAGGAGACCGCGGCCGGTCTGGCGGCCAAAGCGTACAGCGGCAATGAAGACTTCAGTCATACCGCGCCGGATTGGCCGCGGATTCTGCAGTTGGGATTCCCGGATATTCTGCAGCGCATCAGGGATGCCCGCAACGCCCAGGCAGCAGCCGGCAGCCTGACCGCTGAACAGCAGGATTTCTATGCCAACGGCGAGCTGGTCTGGCAATCCGTCATCGTGCTACTGCAGCGTCTGGCTGCCGAGGCTGGCCGGCTGGCCGCTCAATATCCCAAGCAGGCGCTGGTGGCGCAAAATCTGGACCAGCTGGCCCGCCGCGCGCCAGCCACCCTGTTGGAAGCGCTGCAGTTCATCATTCTGGTCTATACGCTGCAAAGCGAAGTCGAGGGAATAAATGTCCGTTCCCTCGGCGGACTGGACCGGCTGCTCTATCCCTATTACCGTTCGGACCTGGCGGATGGCCGGTTGACCCGGGAGCAGGCTGCCGAATTGCTGCAGTATTTCATGACCAAGCTGCGGGCCAAGCGTTTCGGAGCCAATATACCCTTCTATCTCAGCGGGATGGACAGCGAGGGCCGGGATACGACCAACGAATTATCAGACCTGATTATCGAAACTTATGCCCAGCTCAACTATCACGATCCAAAGATCCAGGTCCGCGTGCATGACGGCACCCCGCCGGCTTTCCTGCGGTCTGTCCTGCGCTGCATCCGCGACGGCCGCAACAGCATCGCGCTGATGAACGACCCGATCGTGATCGGCGGCTTGACCAAGATCGGGATCAGCCTGCCGGATGCGCGCAACTATGTCCCGATTGGTTGCTATGAGCCCTGCGCGCTGGGCAAGGAGGTTCCCTGCACCTGCAACGGCATCATCAACCTGCCCAAAGCCGTCGAGCTGGCCCTGAATAACGGCTGCGATCCGCTGACCGGCCAGCAGGTGGGGCAGGCAACCGGTTCGGCCGGCAGTTTGCATACCTTTGCCGAGTTTCAGACGGCCGTTCAGAAGCAGCTGCGTTATTTCACCGAGCGTTCCATGGCCCGCATCATCGCTTATGAAAGGCTCTATCCGCAGCTTTGCCCTTCGCCTTTGTTCTCGGCCATGCTGGACGAATGCGTGGAGCGGGGCGTTGATGTCTACTCCGGCGGCGCCAAGTATAACAACTCTTCGATCAATGTGATCGGCATCGCCACCGCCGTCGACGCTTTAATGGCCATCAAGCGAATGGTTTATGACGAATCGACCATCAGTCTGGCTGATTTGCGCGATATCCTGCTGGCCGATTGGTCGGGTCAGGAAAAGCTGCGCCTGCAATGCCTGAAGCAATTGCCCAAGTACGGCAACGGTTTGCCGGAAGTCGATCAGCTGGCTGCTGATCTGGCCGCCTTTGCCGGCGCCTGCATCAACAATCAGCCCAACGGCCGCGGCGGCGTATTCCGCTGCGGGTTGTTTTCCATCGACTGGTATGTCGATTTCGGCCGCCACACCGGCGCCACACCGGACGGCCGGCGGGCGCGCGATCCGCTGTCCAAGAATCTTTGCGCCACTGTCGCCCAGGATAAAGCCGGGGTAACCGCGCTGATCCACTCGGTCACCCAAATCGACTGCACCAATGTGCCAAATGGTTCCGTATTGGATATCCTGCTGCACCCGGCGGTGGTCCAGGGCGAACGCGGACTCGACACCCTGATGGGCATCACGGAAGTCTACCGGAAAATGGGGGGGTTCGCGATCCATTTCAATATTTTCGATGCCCAAGTCTTGCGGGACGCGCAAAAGAATCCGGCTAAATATGCCACGCTCCAGGTCCGGGTTTGCGGCTGGAATGCCTATTTTGTCAACCTGAGCCGGATCGAGCAGGATCTCTTTATCCAGCAGGCCGAGCAGGTCAAGGCCTGATTGATCACGCGGGCGGTTGAATGCCCTTAATCCTGCGGAAGAACGTACTGCGGCTGATGTTGAGCGCGGCAGACGCCTCCTGGGCGTTGAGTTTTCCTTTTCGATAGGCCAGAACGATTTCATTTAATCTGGTATCCTCGATTGGTTCAGGCTGTCGACCGCGATAATGTCCCTGCGCCGCGGATTTCCGGATGCCGTTGGCCCGCTGCCGATCGATATAACCCTTTTCCTTGCGGTAAAGGCTCATCAGCAGGGCGTAAAACGCTTTCCGGTTGCTGTCGTCAATCGTAAAATCGGCGGATTGGACATCATGGCCGGCACAGATCACCCGTAGAAGACGCTGCATTGTCACGGCCGATCGGGTTTCCTTCCGCTCCAGGTCTGCATAGCTCACGACTTGCTTTTCGTCACCAGCTTGCCAGCGTTTAACATAGAGCCGGTCGCCGCTATAGCGGGTGTTGGTCCGAATCAGCCATTCCAGCCGGTTCAGATAATCCATGCCGCAATCCTGCAACAGCTGCCAAAGGTCCTCCCGGTTTTCGGCGGGTGTTCTTTCGCTGATAAAGACCGGCGTGACATTCTCCCGCACATACTGCGGCTTCCTGAGCTCAATGGCCAGGCCAGGGATCCCTTGGAACAATTGGCTTGGCAGCAGATCGATCACACTATAGTTTGGTGTGAAGGTATAGAAAAAATGATCGTCGTCCTGAAGCAGGTACTCGATTTTGGCGACGCTATAGGTGAATCCCAACTCGTCATCCAGGCAGATCTCTGCCGTTGTTGCGATCTGCTTCATGCTTTGTCCTCTGTCAGCAAATCATAGGACGCCTTCATAATCAATTCATAGCGAGCCGCGAGCATATGCATGTAAAACTGCTTGTGTGTCTCGCTGATGAAAAGCGTTTCCTGGATCAATTCATCGATGCGCGGCAGGTCAAGCCGATTGTATACCGCTGCCAATGCCTTGTTGCATTCCGGGAAAGCACAGCTGTGAATCACTTCATAATAGGAACTCTTCTTCCCTCGCAACTTGATCTGTGAAGTCGGAAAGGTATAGACTCTCTTGTTTGTCTCTTCACGGGATGCCATGACCATATTCATCTCATTCTCGTCGGACATTGCTGGAAACAGACAGGATCCGTTATCGAATACAGGGGCCAGGGTATAGGCATTATTCTGCTTGATAAAGCCCCAGTTGCTGCCATGCCGGTCAAAATTGCCCAGCAGGGCATCAACAATATAAATTTCCCAAAAAACGCGGATTGTCTCGTTAACTTTCGTCAACTTGGTGTTATCCTTAAGCATTTTCATGATATCAGCATAAGAATACTGATAGCGATCCTTATCCTGATCCAGCGCACTCTCGCCCACATCATTGAACGGCACAAACTGTATTCCCGGTCCAATAAAATCTTTGCAGGCCACAACCTGCTCCCCCTGGAAGGTCCCCAAATATGTTTCCTGGGTTGGAAAACCGAGCATGTCGAACACATGCGAGCCCAGGTATTCAGATATGTGATTGAAACGATAGCCAAAGGCAGTCTTCTTCTGGAACTTCAACATATAGGGAAATCCCTGAATCAGGATGCCCAACTTTCTTTCCGAACCGGCATAATAGCGATCACTTAATGGATAATTCGAAAAATCCATGCCCTCGCCCTCGCTGCTTCTTATTGTAGCAGAAGCGCAGCAAGTGTCAATTGAATTATAGTTCATTTATGAGACTGACAGGCGGAGCTGCCGGCTTCTCTCAGGTCAAACCCGGATAGACAGCGGCCAACCTGGCCCGTACTTCCGGCCAGTCCACCTGGTGCGGCAACCGGTCGGTCCGGGCAGCGAGAGCGGCCGTGGCGCCGGCCGCCTGGCCTAACGTGGCCGCGATGCCGGTAACCCGGTAGCTGGCATGGGCGATGAAGTCGCCGCTGATGCATCGGCCGGCCATCAACAGTCCATCCACATCCTTGGCCAGCAGGGCGCGCAGGGGTATTTCATAGGGCCGGAAAGAGATTGTGCCGTGGCTGAGCCCTCCTTCGGCATCATTTTGCGCTTTGCTCAGCGAATGGATATCAACGCCGAAATTGACCCGGACGACGCCATCCGCATGCCGGGTGCCATCAATCAGATCCTGCCGGGTGACGCAATAGCGGCCATGGATGCGGCGGCCTTCCCGGACGCCGATGTGATCGGCGGTCGCGGCCAGGGTGATGCCGGCCCAGGGTCCGCCGAGTGTGCGCAAGGCGCGGATAACCCGGTTGACTTCCGCCCGGCCGCGCACGGTCGCAGCGGTAATCTGCCGGGCGTCAATGGCGGATACGTCATATTCGTGGTTGACCATCAGGGCCAGCAGATTGCCGCGCACCCGGAAGATCGTCGAATTGCCATATGAAGGCTCGATGCCGGCGCGTTTCAATTCCTGCCTGAAATTCTGCCAGTGATGCCGGCGCACCCAGTCGGCGGAGGATTCATGGGTCAGGCTGGCCACGGCCTGCGGTCCGTCGGCGTCTTCCTCTTCATAAAAGGAGATGAAAGGTTTGAGCTGCGTCGCGTCCTGAACAGTAATAAGCGCCATGAACGTCATCGGCTGGGTTTGGCCGCTGCCTTCCAGGCCATAATCAAAACCGCAGCCGGCCAGAGCGCCGAGGTCGCCGTCCCCGGTGGCGTCGATAAAGGCCTTGGCGGCCCAGGCCTGGCGGCCGGATTTGGATTCGGTGACCACCTGGCGCAGACGGCCGGCATCGCCGTAGGCCTGGGTCACGCGGGTGTGCAGGAGGAAATCCACGCCGGCAGCCTGGCACATTTCTTCCAGCAGCAATTTCATTTCTTCGATCTCGTAGGTATAGCGATCGACGCCAAAGCCGCGCCGGGCGCCGCGCCGGACCAGCTCGCGGTTGATCTCGGCTGTAAATCCCGGCTTGTCCATTTCGAACAGCCAGGCCAGCTGACCGGCGGTCCAGACACCGCCCAGGCAGCCGCCGCACTCCAGCAGCAAGGTTCGCGCGCCAGAGCGGGCCGCGGTGATGGCGGCAGCCGATCCGGCCGGTCCGGATCCGGCCACAATCACGTCATATTCAGCAACAAGCGGCGTATCCAGTTTTTCTATAATGTTCATGCCCTATCACCCCGGGAATCCATGATGTGCCGAGTATAGCAATCAGCCGCCGGATCGGCAAGATACGAAAAATTGTCCTTGCTGGGCCAGAAATGACAATTATGACCATATATTCGACGGATTTCTTCGGCCATAACCGGCGGCTGGTCAATCAGCGGCCATTCGTCAAGGCGCCGTCGGCAGTCATCCGGCTGACCACCCGCCGGCCATCCAGCAGGTCCGGTGCGATGCCCATGCCCAGGGCCAGAGCGGCAGCCGTGCCGGCAGCCTGCCCCATGGCCACGCAATCGCCGGTCACGCGGTAGGAGGCGTGCGCTTCATAGCTGCCGGAGATGCAGCGGCCGGCGACCAGCAGGTTCTTGATTTTCCGCGGCACCAGACAGCGATAGGGGATGTGGTAGGGCTGCATCCGATACTGCTTGTGGGTTTCTTCCTGGCTGTTGCCGTCCGGCTGGTGGATGTCGATGCCAAAAGTGCAGACGCAGATGCCGTCTTCGAAGCGCCGGCCGGCCAGCAAATCCTCAAGGGTTAATTCATACTGCCCGCTGATGCGCCTGGTCTCGCGAATGCCGATCGTCGCGCCGGTCTGCTCCAGCTGGGCATGCTGGAATTGCGGCAGGTACTGGCGGAAGAAGGTCATCGCGTCGTTGACACGCTCGCGTCCTTCGATCTCCGCCTGGGTCAGGTCGTTCGGATCGAGGGCACAGCGGCCGCGGACATGGGTCATCTGCATGACGCCGGCATGCTGGCCGGGCAGGCGCAGCAAGCACGGCCGGACGAAGTTGAATTGGTAATCCTTCAGGCCGGCGCGATCAACGGCGCGCAGCATCAGGTCATACAGCTCATTGTGATTGCCATAAGGGTAATCGTAGCTCTGGACATAATCCAGGTTGCCGATCTTGAACATCAGGGTCATCGGCTGGCAAAGGCCGTCCCGCTCCCGGCCGAGCTTGAACGGGGCGCCGGCGCGGGCGGCGATGTCGCCGTCGCCGGTACAGTCGATCACCATCTTGGCCCGGTAGGCCGCGCGGCCGCCCTTGTTCTCCACGATGACGCCGGCGATCCGGTCGCCCTCCATCAGCGGCGCGACACATAAGGTGTGGAACAGCAGGTCGACGCCGGCAGCGATAGTCATCCGGTCCAGCAGCAGCTTCATCGTCTCAAAGTCGAAGGTGTACATGCCGCCGCTCGAAGAATTCATGCCCAGGGCGTCAATCCGGTCGACCAGTTCCTGGACGATGCCGCCCTTGTTCCGGTAATCGAAAAGCGGATTGACCAGACCGCTGGTCCACATGCCGCCCAGGCAGCCGAAACGTTCGATCAGCCGCGTGCCGGCGCCGCCGCGGGCCGCCGCAAGCGCGGCGCCGAAGCCGGCCGGGCCGCCGCCGGTGACGATCACATCATACGATTTGAGCACCGGGACTTGCTGGTTGTCTTGAATGTACTCCATAAAGATATCCTTTCGTCAGGCGCGGGATTCCGGCTTGCCATAAAGCTCGCGATATTTGGCCGGGCTGATCCCGTAAAGCAGTTTGAATTTTTTCTGGAAGCTGGCGATATCAAAGTAACCCACCTTCTGGGTGATCTCCTTGACGCTCAGCCGGGTTTCGGTCAGCAGGCGCATGGTCTCCTGCATTCGGATGTCGGTCAGATAATCGATGTACTTCTTGCCGGTCTTCAAACGGAACAGCCGGCTGAGGTAAGCCTTGGACAGGCCGGCCTGGACGGCCACGCCTTCCAGGCTGAGATTGACGTCCATGTAATTGTCATGAATGAATTTCAGGACCTTCTGGAAAGCGCCGTCAGCTGAAGGGCCCTTTTCCTGGCAGATCCGGTCGAACAGCCGGGCCATCCGGTTCTTGAAATCCTCGGCGTCGGAGGGGTCGATGTTCAGAATATCCGGCAGGATTTCCTGGTCCAGGCCAAGCTCCATCACGCTGTGCAGAACCAGATTGAGGATCGCGAAGCGGAAGGACAACCCCTTGCGGGCCGCATCCTTTTCTTTCTCCAGCTGCTGCATCAGGTAATTGAAGCGGGTGGCGATCCGGGCGCGGTCCAGCGACTTGACCGCATTCTGGAAAGCGACGATTTCGGTCTTGGACAGGGTGACGATCGGCAGGTCAAAGGCCAGGGCATCGTCAAAGAAAATCAGGGCATCCGCCTGCGGACGGGAAAGGTTGGAGCGCAGGACATAAACCGCCTCATAATAGGCCTGGTTGATCTGTTCGAGGTCGTCGTAGACGCGGCTGCAGCAGATCAGGCCGGTTTCCGCGCCTTTGCCGGCGCCCGCTGCCGCCAGCCGCCGGCAGAATTCACGCCGGTAGATTTTCGAGGGGTCCTGGTTGGGAACGCCCAGCAGCAAGGCCAGCACCTTTTGGCCGGCGATGGTCACGACACAGCTCAGTTCGCCGTCCGGCAGCTGCCGGAGCTGCTCGAAGGCCTGTTCAGCCCGCCCGGGATCGGCCGCGCCGGCAGAACTCAGCCCGACCAGCAGGACACAAAAGTGGCTTTCCTCGAGGCCCATTTCGCTGACTTCCAGCATTTTGGCGGCTACATCCTGGTCGTTGAGGACGCCGGTGAACAGCAGCAGCATGGTCTGCTGGGCCAGGACCGACCGGGACGCGCTCATCGTACGGTTCATTTTCTTGTTTTCTTCGATGGTGATCGCCATCATCTGCCGGATGAAGCTGAGCTCATCTTTGGCTGCGGCAGCTGGCATTTCACTCGGGCGGTCCGCGGTGAAAACCTGGGCCAGCTGCTGGATCGGTTCCGAATTGCGCTTGCTGAAGCGGTAAGAAATCGCCAGGGCGGCCATCAGCAGCAAGGCCAGGAAGAGGTAGATGCCAATCTGCAATTGGAAAATCTGGCGGTACATCAGCGCGTCGCGCGTCGCCAGGGCAAAGGTCACGCCAGTCAGGGCCGAAGGCATGGTCAGGGTGGAATAGCCCTGCAGTCCGGCCAGCAGCTGACTGAAAGAAGCCGGCAGCAAGATGGCGTATTGGGTGCCGTTGTCGGCACTGGCCGCAGCCGGCGCTGACGTCGTAGCCGACGGGGTCGGGCTGGCCACGCCGGTGAATCCGCTGCCGGCAGGCGTCGCGGCGGGTGTCACCGCCGCCGTCTGCTCCTGGTAGACGACAGTTTCACCATCGGGCAAGACCAGGCCGACATAGCTGTCATAACCCGCTGACAGGTCATCGAGCAGCGACCGGGCTGTCGCCAGCTCGATAACGAAGTTGATCGAGGCGAAGTTGTAGCTCTTTTCCAATGCCACCGGATAATGGA
>JAEXPB010000503.1 GCA_023438965.1 Bacillota bacterium
TGCGTCCTGACCCTGGCGGCACCGGCCATTGCCGCTGCCGCCCGGCCCGGCCAATTTGTCAATCTGGCCTGTGACCGATTCCTGCGCCGGCCGATCGGGATCATGCAGGCGGACGGTGCGGCCGGCACGATCATGGTCGGCATCCGGGTCCAGGGCGCCGGCACCAGCTGGCTGGCCGAACGCCAGCCGGGCGAAGTCCTGTCGGTCCTGGGGCCGCTGGGCCACGGTTTCGAACTGGCCGGCTGCCGGCGGATTATCACCGTCGGCGGCGGCACCGGCGTTTTCCCGCTGTATGCCGTCCAGCAGTATTGCTGCGCCAACCAGATTGAGAGTGTCGCGGTTTGCGGCTATCGTTCCCGGGCCGAGAGTTTCCTGGCCGACGAGTATGCCGGACTGGCCTGCCGGACCCTGTTCGCTTCCGATTGCGGCGACATGGATGTGCCCGGGCATGCCGCCGGGGCGCTGGAGATGCTGCTCCGCGACCTGCCTTTGGTCGACGGTACAGTTGTTCTGACCTGCGGCCCCAAGGTCATGATGCAGGCAGTGGCTGCGATTGCCGCCCGGCATCAGCTGCCCTGCCAGGTCTCCCTCGAGGAGCGGATGGCCTGCGGCATCGGCGTCTGCCTGGTCTGTGCCTGCCGGATCAAAGCTGAAAACAGCGGCCAGCCGTTTACCCATCAGCGCTGTTGTGTCGAAGGACCGGTGTTCCCGGCGGAGGTGGTCGAATGGTCGATCTGAGTGTTCATGTCGGCGGTCTGGCCCTGGCCAATCCGGTCCTGGCCGCTTCCGGCACCTTTGGCTTCGGCCGCGAAATGGCCCGCTTCCAGGATCTGTCCCGTCTGGGCGGCATCTGTTCCAAGGGCCTGACCCTGCAGCCGCGCCTGGGCAATCCGCCGCCGCGCGTCGCCGAGTCCAATTGCGGCATGCTAAACAGCGTCGGCTTGCAGAATCCCGGCCTGGCCTGCTTTCTGGCTGAGGAACTGCCGTTCATGCAGACCCTGGGCTGCAAGGTGATCGTCAATATCGCCGGTCATGCGAATGAAGAATACCTGGAAATGTGCCGGCAGCTCAATGAGAGCGCCGTCGATGTGATCGAATTGAATTTGTCCTGCCCGAATGTCAAGGAAGGCTGCATGCTGATCGGCGGCAGCCCCCGCCTGATCGAGGAGCTGGTCGCCGCCGCCCGGCAGGTCACCCGCAAACCGCTCTGGGCCAAGCTGACCCCCAATGTCACCAGCATCGGCGACACGGCCCGGGCTGCCGAGGCGGGCGGCGCCGATGCGGTCGTCCTGATCAACACGCTGCTGGGGATGGCCATTGACCGCCGCAGCCGCCGGCCGATCCTGCGCAACAACACCGGCGGCCTGTCCGGGCCGGCCATCAAGCCGGTCGCCCTGCGGATGGTCGCCGAGGCCAGCCGCGCCATACAGATCCCGATTGTCGGCGTTGGTGGCATCCAGACCGGCAGCGACGCCCTGGAGTTCCTGATTGCCGGTGCCAGTGCGGTCGAAGTGGGCACCGCTAATTTGATTAGGCCGACAGCCTGTCAGGACATCCTAACCGAAATGGGGCAGTTGGCGGAGGAAGACGGTGTTGGCGCATTGCGCGACTATATCGGTTCGCTGCAATTGTGGAACGCCTGATCCTGTGATAGATTATTAGCAGGGAGGTGCTTGCCCATGTCTGTTCAAGAAACCATCGTCAGCTGGCTCTTTGCCACCCAGGCCATCCGGGTCAGTCCGGCCGATCAGCCGTTCTGGTATACTTCGGGGACGCTGGGGCCCTATTATATCAACACCCATTTTCTCTACGGCGGCGAACAGCCGGCGAACGAACTGCTGACGCTGATCGAAGCCAGCACCGCCGATCCGCTGGCCATGCCGGCACGCCTGGCTGCGGCAATCGGGCAACAGTACCGGACGAATGCGCTCTACCGGGATTTGTGCGACCTGATCGCCTCCTGGCTTAGCGCCGGCTCCTTCGATTTCATATCCGGCGGCGAGCGGCGGGATTTCTTTTTTTCGATCCAGGCGGCCGCGCTTCTGAACAAGCCGCACCTCAGCCTGCTTAAGAACGGCACGGCGATCTGGACCGACGCCGGGTTCCGCCATCCGCGCCTGGTCGAAGCCGATGCGCTGAAAGGGCAGCGGGCCGCCCATGTCGCTGACCTGGTCACGGAGGCTTCCAGTTACCAGCGGGCCTGGCTGCCGGCGATCCATCGTTGCGGCGCCACCATGCCGCTGACCCTGGCGGTTGTCGACCGCGACCAGGGTGGCCGCGAGTGGCTGGCTTCGGTTGGCACGGACTTGCTGGCTTTGACCCGGATAGATCTCGCCCTGTTCGAGCAGGCACTGGCAGCCGGGCTGATCAACCGCAGCCAGTATGACCAGATCAGCCGCTTCATCGACAATCCGCTGGATTATATGCGACATTTCCTGGCTGAGCATCCGGACTTCATCAACCAGCAGATCGCTCTGGGCGGCAAGAGTCGGGAACGCGCCCTCCTGTGTCAGGAAAAAGGCTATGCCAATCCCGGCTGACCCGGATCTCCGCTACGAGCTGATCCGGTCGCGCCGGCGCACACTTTCCTTGATCGTTCGCGATGACGGTTCGCTGGAGATCCGCTGCCCGATAACCTATCCCCGCTGGCAGATCGACCGCTTCATCCGGGAGAAGTCCGCCTGGATCAACCGCAAACGTCTGGAAAACCGGCAGATTGTCAATATCGGGCCATTGGCGGCAAATCAGCGCCAGGCGGCCGCCGATCAGCTGATTGATCGTTTCCGCCGTATTCTGGCTAACCTTCCCGGCCTGCGGCCAGCCAAAGTTACCCTGCGCGACCAGCGCAGCCGCTGGGGCAGCTGCAGCAGCCGCGGCAACGTGGCGATCAATATGCGCTGCCACCGTTTGCCGGAAATTCTGCAGGATTATGTCATCCTGCATGAGCTATGCCATCTCGTCCACATGAACCACAGCGCCGAATTCTGGCAGCTGCTGGATCATTATCTGCCGGATTCCCGCCGGTACCGGCAGGATTTGCGTCACTATCGTCTGGTCCAGGAGGAATAATTGATCATGAAGCCATCAGCAGCCAAACAACCCAAACAGCCTGGAATCGCCCTCGTCACCGGCGCCAGCTCCGGCATTGGCCAGGCCATTGCCGAGCAGCTGGGTAACCGGGGATTCCGGGTTTATGCGGCAGCCCGCAGCCTGCCGGACTATTTCGCCGACCCGGCCGTCGCCAGGCCGCAAGGCGCCGGGGAACTGCGGCCGATCCGTCTGGATATGACCGACGAATCGGCCGTGCAGGCAGTCTTCCGGCAGATCATTGCCGCCGAGGGGCGCCTGGATTGCCTGGTCCAGGCTGCCGGTTTCGGTTTGGCCGGTGCGGTCGAGGACACGACTTCGACAGAAGCCCGATCCCAGATGGAAACCAACTTCTTTGGCGCCATCCACATCCTGCCGCTGGTGCTGCGCCAGATGCGCAGCCAGCGGCACGGCCTGATCGTGCAGATCGGTTCGGTGGCCGGCTTCGTGCCCATTGCATATCAGGCCTATTATTCGGCCAGCAAGGCGGCCCTGGCAGCCTTGACCCTGGCAATGGCCGATGAGTTGCGACCATTTGGCGTCCGCTGCATGGTGGTCCAGCCCGGCGATACGGCGACCGGCTTTACCCGGTCGCGGATCATGGCCGCCGGCGCGTTGGAATCGGACTATACCGAGCGTTGCCAGCGCTCGATCGCCAAGATGGCCAAGAGCGAAGCCGACGGCATATCCGCCATGCTCATCGCCCGCCGGATTGTCCGTCAGATTTGCCGCCGCCGGCCGCCGCTGGTTTATTCGCCCGAGTTGCTCTATAAACTGGCCCCGATCCTGATATCCCTGATGCCGGTGAAATTCTACCGGCGGGTAATCGGACTGATGTATGACTATTGACCGCGCCCCGATCGCCATCCTCTACCAGGACAGCGACCTGATTGTGGCCGATAAGCCGGCAGGACTGCCGACGCAGGCGGATCCTGGCAGCCCGGAGAACCTGCTTGGCCGCCTGGCCCGGCAGCTGGCGCTGCCGTCCGCCGGATTGCTGCCGGTCCACCGGCTCGACCGTCCGGTCGGCGGTCTGCTGGTGATTGCCCGGACAGCCGCCGCGCAAACCGCGCTGACCCGCCAGCTGGCCAGCCACGAAATGAGCAAGGTTTATCTGGCTGTCGCTTGCGGCGTACCGGAGCCTGCTGCCGGGGAGCTGGCCGACTATCTGCTCAAGAACGAACGCCTGAACATCAGCCGGGTCACCGGCGCCGACAATCGGTCGGCCAAGCCGGCCCGGCTGTCCTATTGCACGCTGGCGCGGTCGAACGCTCCGGACGGCCAGGCCCTAGCCCTGCTGCGGATCGATTTGCAGACCGGCCGCCACCATCAGATCCGGGTCCAGCTGGCACATGCCGGCTGGCCGCTGTGGGGCGATACCAAATACAATCCGGCCCTGCACCGGGCCGGCGGCTGGCACAACCTGGGCCTGTTCGCCGCAGCCATCCGTTTCCGTCACCCGCGTGACGGCCGGCCACTGGCCTTCAGCCGGGAACTGCCGCAATGGCCGCCATTTGATTTTTTTACTGATCTTCATCTGGACTCTGTGTTAAAATAAAGCTGACAGGGGCTTGCCAGGATAGTCAACCGGCGTCGGCCTCTGATTCTGACCAACCGGGAGACCGTCTATGCTTCAACGGACATTATTGCAGGATCTTCTGCAGTTGGCCCTGTCAACCGGCGCGGATTTCGCCGAAATTTACTGTGAGGAAACCCGGCGCAGCCAGCTGTCAATGATCAACGGCAATCTGGAAAAAGCTTCGTCCGGCCTGGATGCCGGTATTGGCGTCCGTATGCTTAAAGGGCCGCAATGCCTGTACAGCATCACGAACGATTGGACAGAAGGCGCGCTGGTCAGCCTGGTTCGCGACGCCGCAGCCGCGCTGCGGGATGCCGGCCGGTCCGGCTTGCCGCCCCTGCAGGCGACGGTTGGCCGATGCAGCCATCCGGTCCTGATTTATCCGCATCACATGGCCAAACCGGTCAAGGTCAGCCTTTTGCGGTTGGCCAGCGACAGTGCCTATGCCTATAGCCCGCTGATCAGCCAGACCCGCTGCGGTATGATCGAGTGGGAATCCACCATCCAAATCGCCAATTCCGAGGGCCTGCTGGCCGATGACGAACGCGTGTACAGCCGTTTCACGGTGGAAGCCGTCGCCGCTTCGGCCACCGAAAAGCAGACCGGCGCCCATTTGCCCGGCGCCCGGCGGGGTTATGAGTTTTTCGAGCAGCTGCCGGTCGAGACGCTGGCGGCTGACGCCGCGCGGATGGCGGTCACCATGCTGCAGGCTGAGCCCTGTCCGTCCGGCCAGATGCCGGTCGTCATCGATTCGGGTTTCGGCGGCGTCATCTTCCATGAGTCCTGCGGCCATGGGCTGGAAGCGACAGCCCTGGCGCGCAGGGCTTCGGTTTTCCAGGGCAAATTGGGTCAGCCGATCGCCAGCCCGCTGGTCACGGCTGTCGACGATGCGACCCTGGCCCATGAGTGGGGCTCGCAGGACATTGACGACGAGGGGACGCCGACCCGGCGGATCGTGCTGATCGAAAATGGCATCCTGCGCTCCTATCTGGTTGACCGCCACAACGGCAGCAAGCTCGGGCTGGCTTCCACCGGTTCGTCCCGACGCGAGTCCTACCGATATGCGCCGACCTCCCGCATGAGCAACACGTTCATCGCCCCCGGCCAGGATACACCGGAAGCCATCATCAAGGCAACACCGAACGGCTTGTATGCCCGGCACATGGGCGGCGGTTCGGTCGATCCGGCCAGCGGCGACTTCAATTTCAGCGTCCGCGAGGCCTATCTGATCCGGGACGGTCAGATCGCCCAGCCGGTACGCGGCGCCACCCTGATCGGCAAGGGTGCCGACGTGCTGCACCGAATCGACCGGGTTGGCAGCAATCTCGAGCTGGCGCAAGGCATGTGCGGCTCGAGCAGCGGTTCTGTGCCGGCCAATGTCGGCCAGCCGATGATCCGGGTCAGCAATCTGACTGTCGGCGGAAGGGGGCAGGCGTGATGAACCAGGCGGAATTACAGGAAGCCCTGCTTGACCGGGCCCGCCAGGCCGGCTTCAGTGAAGCCGAAGTCTATGTGTCGGCCGGGCGCAGCCTGGAAGTCCGGATTTTTGAGGGAGAAATCGCCCATTATGAAAACAGCCGCCAGATAGGCGTCTGCTTCCGCGGCCTGGCCGACGGCAAGATGGGTTATGCGTTCAGCGAAAAGCTGGATGAGGATGCCATTGCGTTCTTGCTGGAGGAAGCGGCGTCTAATGCGGCGGTCCTGGCCGACAACGAAAAAGAAGACCTGTTTGCCGGCGAGGCGATCGAACCGGCGCCGACTTTCGATTCCGAACTGGCCCGGATCGAACCGGCAGCGGTCATCGAAGCGGCGCGACAGATTGAAAAGGGCGCACTGGCCGCCGACACCCGTATTCGGGGTGTGGAATACGCGCTGGCCGAATATTCCGAGGGGGAGCACGCAATCGCCAACACCTTGGGCTTGAATGTCCGGCAGCGCAGCAATCTGCTGGTGGCTTTCGGCATGGCCCGCGCCGAAGATGCCGGCTCGATCAAGCATGGCACCGAAATCTGGCAAGGCCGCCGGCTGTCCGGTCTGGACGGCCAAGCCATCGGCCGGACCGCCGCCGGCCTGGCGTTGGCGCAATTGGGTGCCCGGCCGGTCGCTTCCGGCACATATCGCATTCTCCTGGACCGCCAGGCGGCTGTCGATCTCTGGAAAACCTTCTTGCCCATTTTCTTTGCCGACAAGATCCAGCAAGGGTTTTCGCTGCTTGGCGATCGTCTCGGCCAGATGATCGCCGCGCCGGTTCTGTCGCTGACCGACCGGCCACGCTGCCCGGCCAGCTTCTACTGGCCGGCTTTCGACAGTGAAGGGGCGGCGACGCGCGACACGGGGCTGATCCAGGCCGGCCGGCTCTGCGCTGTCCTGCATAACCGCAAGACAGCAGCCAAGGCCGGCACAGCGACAACCGGCAACGGATTCAAGCCATCCTACCGTGCTCCGGTCCAGGTCGCCACCACCAATTGTGTCCTGGAACCCGGACCGGCCAGTCCGGAGGATCTACTGCACGGTCTGGACCACGGCTTGCTGGTCACCGGCCTGTCCGGTTTGCATTCTGGGACCAATCTGGTATCCGGTGATTTCTCACTGCTGGCCGAAGGATTCGCCATTGAAAACGGCAGACGGATCCATCCCGTGGAACAAATCACGGTCGCCGGCAACTTCTATCAGCTACTCCAGTCGGTCGAAGCCGTGGGCAGCGACCTCTGGTTCGGGCTGCCAGGCGGCAGCGGGCAGGTCGGCAGCCCGTCGCTGCTTTTATCCGGACTGGCCGTCAGTGGCCGGTAACTGCTATCGCCGGCCCAGCGGAAAGCGGGTGTCCGTATGACGACTCTGCTGATCCTGACCCTGGTCTGCGCCGTCTTGCTGGCTTTGACCGGTTCGCTGCCGCCCTGGCTCGGCGTGCTGATCTCCTTGGGCTGTCTGGCCGGACTCTTCGGTCAAACCCGCAGCCGCCTGTTGCTGCAGCGTCAGATCCATCAGCAGCGCCAAAGCCTGCATGCCGTTTGGGGCATACCGGTCCGTCATCTCGGCGGTCTGCCGCTCCCGCTCGATACGCCGGGCAATCTTTTTCTGCTGCCGCAGCAGCTGCTGCTGGCCACTGAGCGCAGTCAGCTGGCGCTGCCGCTGGAATCGATCAGCCAGATTCTCCTGACCACCGCCGACCAGATCCGTAAAATCCCGGACCGGCAACTATGCACGTTGCTGGCTTCCGCCAGTTGCCGGACCTTTTCCGCCCTGCGCGAGAAGATCCGCCACCGGGACAGCGCCCTGCGGCGGCGGGGCATCCTGATGCTGCTCTACCAGCTCGCCGATGGCGAACCCAGTCTGCTGATCCTGGCCACCGGCCGCCGGCCGGGCATCTTGACCATCTTGCTGAATCATCCCTTTCTGGCCGGCAAGGTGCCGATCCGGCAGCACCTTGGTCTGCCGGACGACACTGTGGTATAATGGTATAACTTTCCGAAGCTGCGAGGTAAATGCATGAGTTTTGAATATCTGACCCGGATCCCGTCCTCGGAGGAGATCATCCGGCAATACCCGATCACTGCCGATCTGGCAGCTGTCAAGGCATGCCGCGACCGGGAGATCCGGGCAGTCATCGCCGGCGAATCCGACCGTTTTCTGGTCATTATCGGGCCGTGCTCGGCCGATAACGAAGACGCGGTCTGCGAATATGTCAACCGTCTCGGCCTGCTGCAGCGGGAAGTCGCCGACCGGCTGGTCCTGATTCCGCGCATTTATACCAACAAGCCGCGGACAACCGGCCTGGGTTACAAGGGCATCCTGCACCAGCCGGATCCCGAGAAGGCGCCGGACATGGTCGGCGGTCTGGTTGCGTTGCGCAAGATGCATATCCGGTCCCTGCGCGAGTCCGGTCTGACTGCCGCCGACGAGATGCTTTATCCGGAGAACCATACCTATCTGTCCGACATGCTCAGTTATGTGGCCATCGGCGCCCGCTCAGTCGAGAACCAGCAGCATCGCCTGACGGTCAGCGGCATCGATCAGCCGGCCGGCATGAAGAATCCGACCAGCGGCGACATTGCGGTGATGCTGAATTCCGTCTATGCAGCCCAGCAAGGTCATACTTTCAGCTATCAGGGCT
>JAEXPB010000518.1 GCA_023438965.1 Bacillota bacterium
TTGACGAACCGCTTACGCCGGACAGCGGCAACCGGATCTGGCAGAAAGCCAACGACTGCCTGGCCCGGCCGGAGTGGCGCCCGTTGGAGCTGCTGCGTCGCCTGGATGTCCGCATCCTGTGTACGACGGACGATCCGCTGGACGATTTGGCCGCCCACGAACAGCTGGCTGCCGATCCAGCCAATCCGGTCCGCATCGTGCCGGCTTTCCGCCCCGACAAGCTGCTGCAGCCGCTTCATCCCGACTATCCGGCCCGGCTGGCCCGGCTGGCCGCGTTGTCCGACCGGCCGATCGATTCCTTCACCGCTCTGGCGGATGCCCTGCGGCAGCGGGTGGCCTACTTTCACCAACACGGCTGCCGGCTGGCCGACCACGCACTGGACCTGCTGCCGGAGGTCCGGCCCGATCCGGCCGGCGCCGACCGCGCGCTGCGGCAGCTGCTGGCCGGCGGCAGCCTGAATGCGGCCGACGCGGACCTGGTGCGCATATCCCTGCTGGCTGAGCTGGCAGCGGCCTATACAGCCAACGGCTGGACCATGCAGCTGCACATCGGCGCCCTGCGCAACACCTCAACGGCGTCTTTCCGGCGGCTGGGGCCGGACAGCGGCTACGACGCCATCCAGGACCAGCCGGTCGCCAGCCGGCTGGCCGGGCTGCTGGGCGCGCTGGAGCAGGAAAACCGGCTGCCGCGGACCCTGCTGTATTCCCTGAACGCCAAGGACAACCTGACGCTGGGCACCATCGCCGGCACCTTCCCGCATGACGGCGCCGCCAATTGGGTCGGCCTCGGTCCGGCCTGGTGGTTCCACGACCAGCTGGACGGCATGATCCTGCATCTGCGCCAGCTCTGCCAGGTTGGTGTCCTGGCCAGCTTCGTCGGCATGACCACCGACTCCCGCAGCCTGCTGTCCTATACCCGCCATGAATATTTCCGCCGCATTTTCTGCAACCAGATTGGCGAATGGGTCGAAGCCGGCGAATATCCGGCCGACTGGCCTGTTTTGCGCGAACTGACCGAGCGGGTGGCCTGGCGGAACGCCCGTGCGCTGTTCGGCGATTAAACCGAGACGCCCCGGGATACACGGATGGTTCGCTTCAGTTCGCTGGGGCTGATCCCGTGTATTTTCTTAAAAACGCGGCCGAAATGGGTCACGTTGGTGAAACCGACCGCCAGGGCGATGCCGCTGATCCTGCTTCCGCCCTGGACCAGGCGCTGTTTGGCTTCCTTGACCCGGATCAGGTTGACGTAGTCCGGCAGATGCATGCCAGTTTCCTGGCTGAAGCAGCGGCTGAGGTAATAGGGGCTGACGGCGAATTGTTTCGCCAGGGCGGACAATGTCAGCGGGTCCGCGTAATGGTCATGGATATAGCGCGCAATGCCGGCGATCCAGGCCTGGCGGCCGGCCAGCGGAGCGCCGGCCACACCGGGACGGCGGTCGGCGCAGCGGTAGATCAGAATCAGGAGCTGCAGAAGGCTGGTGCGGACCATGGCCAGGAAGCCGGGGGCTTCGGCGCGCAATTCGCGCATGATGCTGAAAAGCAGCCGCTCTGCCTGACGTCGGTCGCAGTCAGGCAAATGCAGCACATAGCGGTCGATCTGGAAGACATCCAGGAGCGGCAGGTCCTGCTGGGCAAGCAGGTCATCGATCAGGCGCCGGTCAAATTCGATCACGATCCGTTCATGCTCCGGCCGGTTGCTATCCAATGATTTGTGCAGCTCCCCGGCCGGAATCAGGATCATTTCGCCTTTCTGCACGGAGTAGATGTTGTCCCGAACCAGGTAGTCGCGGGCGCCGGCCAGCAGATAGTAGATTTCATAACGATCATGGTGCATGTGCGGCGTCATGACATAAACCGTCGAACGCCGGATATGGTCGACTTTGATCCACTCGGAATAATGCTCGAAAAGGACCTGACCCAAGGGCATCGGTTGACCTCCCGCTCAAGGCAGCCGGCTGATGCCGGCGGCATCTCTGTCGGAGGAGGACGCCTCAAAAACGGCGCCCTTCATCCAGCGGGTGCCGGTCATCCGTCTGAGGAAGAATGCGCCGCGGCCCAGCCAGTCGATATACATGGCGATCCAGATGCCCAGCACACCGAGCGGCAGGATCACGGTCAGAACATAACCCATCAGGATGCGCAACAACCACATGCTGATCATCGAAACCAGCATCGTAAACCGGACATCCCCTGCGCCGCGCAAACCGGAAGGTGCGATGAAGGACATCGGCCAGAAAAAAGGCGTCGCGGCCAGGTAAGTGATGATCACCAGTTTACTGGCGGCGACAGTGGCCGGATCCTGGGTGTAGGACCGCAACAGGACATTCAGAAATGGCAGCAGCAGCAGGCTGACCATCCCGATGGCTGCCGATGCGCTGAAAACCAGAAATTTCAACAATTTCTGCGCTTCTTTCGGTTGGCCGCGGCCAATCTGCTGCCCGACCAGAGTGGTCGCGGCAATGGACAGCGCGCTGCCGGGCACCATGACCAAGCTGGTCACCGAGTTGGCAATGGAATTGGCGGCCATGGCCACCGTGCCCAGGCTGACCAGGAATGTCTGGACGATCAGCTTGCCGCCGTTGAACATCAGCTGCTCAGCGCTCGCCGGCACCCCCAGGCGGAAGATGCACTTCAACAAGTCGATATCGAATCGGAAATGGCGCAGGCTGCCCAGACGGATCAGACGCGAGCCGCGCAACAGCGGGATCATGACCAGCATCAATCCGGCCGTGCGGGCGAGCGTCAGGCCGATTGCGGCGCCGCGCACGCCCAGGGCCGGCAGGCGCAGGGCAAGTCCGCCCCATTCCAAATTCAGGCCGTAGATCAGGACAATGCTGAAAATAACATTGCCGAAATTCATCAGAATCGAGACGACCATCGGCGTGCGGGTATCGCCGGCGCCGCGCAGGATGCCGAAGGCGATGCTGACCAGGGCAATCGGGATATAGGACCAGAGGACCACCGAAAAGTAATCGCGGGCTGCGGACAGGACCGCCGCTTCGGCTTCGCCGAACAGTGCGCTGATCAGCAGGTTGCGGGTCAGGAACATCGCCGCTGTGACCAGGATGGCGATCAGCAGGCTGGAAATCAAAGCCTGGCCGGCGCCCTGGTTGGCCTTCTCCGGATCGTTGTGGCCGATGTACTGGGCGACGACAACCGTGCCGCCGATGGCAAGCGCGCTGAAAAATGAGATGATGATATTGTTGATCGTATCGACCATGCCGATAGCCGAAATGGCTTCTTTACCCAGGTTGGCCGCCAGCATCGTATTAATCATGCCCATGATCACGATGCAGATTTGTTCGAACAAAACCGGCATGGCCAACCGGCTGACCGATTGCCCCAACCGCCGGATTTCTGAGCCTTGGTTCACTGTCTTCCTCCCGGGCCGTCTGACGAAGGCCGTCTGACGGCTGCCGTAACCGCCTGTCGCCAGACATGCGTTAACAGGCCCATTATACCGGCAATCCCGGCGGAGGGCAAATGGCGGCCTGGGGCAGGAAATCGCGCGGTTTGGCTCGCAGCTGCTTGCGGAAAAGCCTGGCGAAGTAACCGGCATCGGCAAAACCGACCTGATTGGCCACCTCGGCCACCGTGCAGCCGCCGGCCTGCAGCAGGAGCGACGCATGCTGGATTCGCAGGCGATTCAGGAATTCGACCGGCGGGTAGCCGGTATATTGAACAAAAAGCCGGCGGCAATATCCCTCGCTGAGGTGGACATGCTCGGCCAGCTGACGGCTGGTGACCGGCTGGGCGTAATGGTTCTCCATAAAAGCCAGCAAGCGGCCCACGATCTGGCGACCCTGGTCACTGCCACGGATGGCCGCTTGTCCATCGCTTTCAGCCAAACCGGCTACTTCCAGCAGAAGCAAGGCCAGGCAATTCTGGCAGATCAGGTCCGCTCGCCCGGTTACCGCCGCCGGCTGCGCCAGCGGCGTCGCTTTTTCCGCTGCGGCCAGGTTCTGGGTGCCGGCAACCGCACAATAGGCTTCCAGCTGGCCAAGCATCTGACGGGCGTAAATCAGCCGGTCCGGTGCCAAATGGACCGGATGCCACTGCCGGCCCGGATCCAGCAGCTGTCCGATCCCGGGCAGCTGGCGGAGCGCATCCCATTGCCGGCCCAGGGCATGCGGATAGAACAGGCAATTGATGATTTCCGTCTCAGCGGATATGGAATAATTATGGGGTTCATGCAGCGGAATCAGAAAGCAGTCGCCGGGGATCAACACCCGGGATTCATCGCGAAAACGGTGAATGCAGCTGCCCTTGCTGATCAGAACCAGCTCGTAGAAATCATGGTAATGCCAGCCGGTGTCATGCCGGGTTGTGTAACGCATCAAGGAAACCGCGTCAGCCGGATGACCGGAAAACGGCGAAACCGGGCGGGAGCGCGGAAAAGCTGTCGCCCGGGGTTTGGGCTGGCTGTTTGGGGTGCCTTTCACTGCCTCGGTCACTTGCGTCATCCTGCCTGCTCCTGACTGCCGGTGTCCGGATGCCGGGCCATCGGGAATCGGCCAGGTCCGTCAACTATTTATCATGATAGCCGTTCCCGCCGATTTGTCCAGATC
>JAEXPB010000564.1 GCA_023438965.1 Bacillota bacterium
ATTGCAGCCAGCGCCGTGCATTACTGCGCGCCGATTGTCGGCATGTTCGGCGCCCTGGCGCAAGGCTTGAGCGTCGCCGGGATGGCCATCATCGGCCAGGCCAACGGCAAGGGCAACTTTGCCGACGCGCGGCGCATCTCCACGCAAATCACGGTCATCTCCTTCCTGGCCGGTGTGATCATGATTCCCATGCTGATTGCCGCATCATATCCGGTGTCCAGGCTGGTGAACGCTGAAATTGCCGGCGATGTCTTCATTTATCTGACCTTAAATGCGCTGATCCTGCCCTTCTCCTTTATCGGCGCCATCTACAATGCGATCCGGAACGCCGGCGGCCGGCCGGAAGATCCCTTTATCCGGATGATCATCATGCTCGGGTTGAAGATCGTTTTCAATGCTCTGTTCATTGCCGTTTTGAAGGGCGGCATTACCGGCGCGGTCCTGGCTTCGCTGGCATCCAATGTCTGCATCTGCGTCTGGATGTATGAGGAGCTTTTCATCAAGAAAGGCAGCGACCGGCTGACCTTGAAGCGCTTCCGGTTCGATCGGCAGATCCTGCGTGAAATAGCCCAGATTGCCTTTCCGTCGATCCTGTCCAGTCTGATTCTCAACCTGGGCTTTTTCCTGATCAATAACGAAGTCCAGAAATATGGCGCCAGTGTGCTGACCGGCGCCGGCATCGCCAGCAGCATCTCGAACATCGGCTTCTTGTTGCCCTCGGCTTTTGGCGCCGCCGTCACGACGCTGGTCAGCATGAATATCGGGGCCGGCCGGGAAGACCGGGCCCGTTCCGCTTGCCGGCAGGGCTGCATCGTCAGCTCCATTACCTCGGTCATCCTGATTATCCTGGTCGTTCCCCTGTCACCGCGGATGACCATCCTGTTCACGCGCCAGGCGGAGGTGCTGACTGTCGCCAATACGGCTTTGAGCATCTATTTCTATGCTATTCTGGGTTTTGGCATTTGCATGGTTCTGCAGGGAGCCTTCATTGGCTTGGGCCGAACCCGGGTCACGGTGGTGATCAGCATTTTGCGGGTTTGGCTCCTGCGCTATGTCTTTATCCTGATCACCGAACGTTATCTCGGTTATCAGGCCGTATTCTGGGGCAGTCTCTTCTCGAACTACGCCACCGCGCTGATTACCGTGCTGATGATCTTGAAAGTCCGATGGGTGTCGGTTATACCATTCCGGAAAATGGAAAAAACGCCGGCCGAGGAATAAAGCCAGTCCGCATTTCCAACCCGGCTGACCGCTGGCTGGCCATCAATAAACCCGCACTTCGAATAGTCGCGCCCGCGGATAACCATAGGTCTGCAGGACGGTGATCCGCAGACTGTCGCAAGCGGTACCCGCCGGCACCGGCAGGACGACCAGCCGTTGGGTGTTGTCTGTGATCGTCGCGGTATGGGTGACCTTTCCCTGATTGTAACAATCAACCCGGAAATCACGGACCAGCTCTTCCGGCATCCCCCTCGGCTGGCGTTCGAGGACCGTATGCGTGATCGACGGCATGATCTCGCGGGACAGGTTGGGGTCGAAGGTCAGGCGAATCTCCCGGATCACCTGGGTTTCCGGCCAGGTCAGGTCGAGGGCGGCTCCATCGGTGCCGAGCAGGTCGGATTCCCAGCAATTGCTGCCCGACTTGTCCGTGCGAGCGACACCATTGACGACAGCAGTCGGTTCACTGCCCTTTACAAAGCTGGATGCTGTGACGGCGGCCCGGCGGGCGAGGTCGGCAGCGTCCTGATTAAGATAACCAGGTATGTAGCAGTCGTCCTTGAGCAGGATCTGCTGCAGTTCCGCGATATGCTGGCCAATGTCACGCGGCCGGCACTGGCGGCGGATGGCCAGGGCTGCTGCCGTGCCGGCCGCCTGGCCGCCGATGGCGCAGGTGGCCATCACGCGGGTGGTGCCGAAAGCCATCTTGGATGTACTGATGTCGCGCCCGGCCATCATCAGGTTGTCGACATTCCGGCTGCAATAGCAGCGGTAGGGAATCGTATAGATGCCCGGGAAGTTGAAGATGCGCGAGGGGTACTGGTCGAAGTCGAGGATCCCGCCGCGCACATGCTCGTCCATTGGCCAGCCGCCGTAGGCGACCGCGTCGGTAAAAATCCGGTTGGCCCGGACGTCGTTCTCGTTCAACAGATAGTCGCCGACCAGCCGGCGGCTTTCACGGTAACCGGGTACGATGCCGACCCAGTCCAGTTCATAGTTGGCCGCGCCGTGATCGCCGCAATTCTTGATATGGTCCCAGACGCCGTAAACGCATTTCAGCAACTCGTCGCGGATTTCCTCGCCCTGGGCGATGATGTCTGCATATTGGCCGCCCAGCTCGATCCACCAGTAACCGGCGTCCATGGCCGAAAATTCGGGCAGGACATCCGATTCGCCGGGCTTGAATTCGGTGAAGGTTCCGCCGTCGGCAAAAGCGGTCGTACAATTATAATGGTGCCGGTATTTCAGATTGTCCTCGCTGAAGGTATAAGCCCAGAACGGCCGGACGAAGGGGATCGGCCGGCCGCGATCGACGGCATGGAACATCAGGGTGTTGCCCATGGTCGTCGTGTTCGGCTCAGCCGGCGCGTTGGGCTCCTGGAATTCCGCCTGGCCTTCGCTGCCCATCCGGCTTTCGGCGTCGGCCATGACGCCCAGCGTGCCGTGCCCGGTCGCGTCGATGAAGATGTCCGCCGTGAGGAGAAATTCCGTTTCGGTGGTGTTTTGGTGACCGGTGATCTGCCGGATCTTCCCGCCTTCAACCTGTACATCATCGATATTGGTATTCAGGAAGGCGTCCAGATTGTCCTGGAAGCGGACCTTCTCCCAGAGCACTGTGTCCCAGACCGCGAAGGTATGCGCAGGATTTCGGGCTTTGTTGGCCAGGAGAATCTCCATCAGGATGCCGGTTTCGTTGACATTGCTCTTGGCCATATGGCAACCGGCGCCGAGAATGTGCATCCGGATTTCCGAACTGGCATTGCCGCCGAACATGGACCGGTTCTGGACAATGGCCGTGCGCGCGCCGTGCCGGGCTGAGGCGATGGCGGCGCAGACGCCGGCCATGCCGCCGCCGACGACGATGACATCATAATGCTTTTTCTGCTGATGAATGGACATATCATTATTCCTCCTGGCCGGATGGTCTGGCTGATCTGTCAGCCTGATCACGATTGACGGCCTGCTGATTCCAGCATACAGGCTGCCGTTGGTCCACGCCTTTAATTTTATGCCGGCGATCTAGAAAATCCTGCAGGGAAATGCCAGTGCAATTCTGCTAAATCTAGCAAAATTCTGCAGACTTTTGCTTCGGCCGTCTCCCGGCGGTTATTTGCCGCTGCGCTGGCCGGCCAAAGGTGCTAGAATCGGTAATGTCAACAGGATGAGCAACATTGCGGACAGGATATTTCGGACTGGAGGGGAGCACGGCGATGGCGGACACAAATGGCTTTTCCGGCTATCTTGAATATTTGCGGCGGGAACTCGGCTATCAGATCACGATCAAGGATTTTGTCGGGTTTATTCCCAAGAATCCTGCGGTGGCAGCTGTGTTCGGCCCCGGGTATATTCATCGCTCGGCCTTTTGCATGACCGTCAAGAGCCAGCCGGACCTGTGGGATCGCTGCCAGCAGAATACGGTGCGCTTGCGTCAGAAATGCGGCAGCTGCCGGTACAGCTTTGTCGGGCGCTGCTATTGCGGTATCTGCGAGGTTGTCGTGCCGGTTTGCTT
>JAEXPB010000565.1 GCA_023438965.1 Bacillota bacterium
CTTCCGTTTCGTCGGGCAGCTTGTAACCATTGCTGCTGAAGAACTTGATGCCATTGAATTCGAATGTGTTGTGCGACGCCGAAATGACCACACCGGCGTCACATTTGTACTTGCGGCTCAGATAGGCGATGCCCGGCGTCGGTATGACGCCGCCGATGAAGGCGTCGGCGCCGGCGGCGCAGATACCGGCCACCAGGGCCGATTCGAGCATGCCGCAGGATATGCGGGTGTCCGAACCGACCAGGATGATCGGCTTATGGCTGCATTCGCCGGCCAATACCTGGGCGCCGGCCCAGCCCAGCCGATAAGCCAATTCCGGTGTCAATTCCTTGTTCGCGACGCCCCGGACGCCATCCGTGCCAAACAGTCTGGTCATTATCGATATCTCCCTTATTACCCTGAATCATCTGATCATCAATGGCCAAGTATCGGAATTCTCATTTCCTTGATCATTATAGCATCCTGCCGGGCAGCGAATATTGCAATCAGGATAGTCTTTGCATGACACGTGCGAGTCTTTAATATTGCAAATATATTACAATTAAATTACACCGCAATCTGTTCCCTGCTTATCCAGCCCTATAACTGGCTTGATGATTACAAATCGATTACTCATCAATTGCTGCTTTTCAACCGCACGCTGACCGTGATCTCCGACGGCGAAACATACGACGGCCGGATGTAGAGCAAGCCGCTCGTGTCGATCTGGACTTTCAGTTTGACAAGACCATCCGACGATATATTGGCAAAATCCAGATAAGCTTCAATGTCTTCCGTCGCCAGATCGGCAATGGTCTTTTTTCGGCCTTGCAAGGTGATCTGGATGCTCTGCAGCGGAATCTGCAGCTCAAAGCCTTTGCTTTCAGCGGTTTCAACACCGTGATAGCTCAGCGGTACGACAAAGGAACGGGAGTCGACCGGATTGACCGTCACCTGGACATAAAGCCAGAGGACGATGGCGATAGCCAGTGATGCAACCATCAGCAGGATGTGCATCTTGCCGCCTTGGCGGCCGGGCGGCTGAACAGCACGGCGGCGGCCGGTGATCCGGGGCATATTCCGGTTGGACTCCTCCGGCTGAACCGTCGCCGTCCGGCTGTCGGTCTGAGCAGTTGCCGCGGCGGGCGGGCAGTCCGATTGGCTGCCGTTTCTTGGGCGGGCGATGCGGCGGCCGCCGCGGAACAGGCTGCCCAGATTGCCCAGGCTGACGCCTGGTTTGCCTGGTCCGAGCAGCTTGTGCAGCAGGGTCCGTAAAGCGTCGGCATTATCCAATGCATACAGGCGACCTTCCAGGGTCAGGCTGATGCAGCCGCGTTCCTCCGATACCACAACAGCTATGGCGTCGCCCATCTCGCTGACGCCGATCGCCGCCCGATGGCGGGTACCATAGTCCTTGCGCAGATGGTAATTGTCCGACAACGGCACATGGACCCGCGCGGCTGTCAGCCGGCCGTCGCGGATCAGGACAGCGCCGTCATGCAATGGCGAGCCTTTGTAGAAAATCTGCAGCAGCATGGTGGCGGAAACCGCCGCGTCCAGCAGCACGACATTTTCCTGTTCGATCAACTCACCGAGCCGGGTTTGGCGCTCGATGATGATCAGGGCGCCGGTCCGCGTCTCGGCCATCTTTTCGCAAGCCCGAACGATGGCCTCGATCAGGTTGTGCACCGAGCCGGATGACTGGGCCGGCTCGTCCTGGGCGATGGCCGAGGATATCACATTGAAGCTGTTGCGGCCGACGGTCTCCAGCGCGCGCCGCAGTTCCGGCTGGAAGATGACGACAAAAGCGATGGCCAGGACGGAGATGGTGTTGTTCAGCAGGAAGCCGACAGTTGTCAGGCCGGCCACACTGCAGATAATCGCGAAGCTGATGATCAGGATCAGGCCTTTCAGCAGCTGCCAGGCCCGGGAATCGCGCAGGATTTTCAGGACATAATAAATGACCAGCGATGTGGCCAGGATATCCACCACGGCCACCACGATATCCAGCGGGCCGCCGAAAAAAAGCAGGCCGCTGGTCAAATCCTGAAACAGATTGGTGATGAACTGACCAAAGTTGGTCAGGATGTCGCTATTGTTTAATAACACTTGCCGCCCCTCGCTGTCCAATCTGGCGCATCGGCCCGGCCTGACGCATCACCGGAGACTGGACGAATGGTCAGATACTATTCTGGAATCCTTCGATGACGCCCCGTTCCAGGCGGTCAAGGTCCAGCAGCCAGATCACCCGTCCGCTGACGCGGATCAAGCCATCGCGCTCCATGCTGATCAGTTCACGGGAAAAGGATGGACGCGGCATCGCCAGCAACCGGGAAACCACTTCCTTGGAGACCGGCAGCTCAACGGCTTGGGTCGATACTGTCTTGCGGACAGTCTTGGGATTCTCCCCCTCTTTTTCCATCTGGTCGCGCAGCAGTTCGAGCAGGTAATTGGCAATCTTTTGCCGCAAGCTCTTCTGGGAGAGCAGGGAGATCCGCCGGTTCTGAGCAAGGACGCGGTCGGAAAGGATGGTCAGGAAATTCTTCATGATGGCCGGGCTCTGGTACAGCAGGGTCATCAGCATCTCCCGCGAGATGAAAATGATCTTCGAATTGGTCACCGCCTCAATGGTGACCGAGTAGTTCTTCTTGTTGCCGAATATCAAGTACTCGCCAAAAATATCGCCGGCGCCCAGCAGTTCCAGCGTGGCAAAATCGCCGGCGCTTGTATATTTCTGCATGGCCAGCTGGCCGTCGATGATCATGCCGATGCCATTGCAGGGATCGCCCTCGTTGACGATGACTTCGCCTTTCCAAACCAGACGGATGCTGGTCTTGCCGCAATATTCGTGAAACATGTCATGGTTTAGGCCGGCAAAAAGCGGCGTTTCAGCCAATGTGTCGCATATTTTCTTCATAAGGTCCTCTTTCCATCATACCTGAAGGGTCCGTTGTCATTATAACATAGGATAGCTGGAATAAAAAACCTTCAATATGCGGTATAAAGCCTTCAAAACAGGATCCGCTGGCTGCGCATCTCCCCTTCGAACTGCTCCCGGTCGATGCCCAGGGCGGTGAAGACTTCCGGCTGCAGGATGCCGTGGCCCGGTTCGTTCATCAGATAGAAAGCGTAATGCTGGGCGACATGCACGGCCTGGACCAGGGTCCGGTTGATGACCCGCCCGTCCAGCGGCGCATGGTGGAAGATGGCGGACTCGACAATCGGATAAGGCAAATCCCACCAGCGCATCAAATAACCGCCGATTTCCGCATGGGTCGCCTTGAACAACTCCCGCTCCAAGGCGCACAGATCAAAAGCCTGGTTATCCTTCGGCTGCAGGATATGCAGATAGGGCAGCCGGTATTGCTTGATCAGGAAAGCGACGCCGATGTTGTGCAGCAGCCCGGCCGTTCCCTCGACTTCATCCAGGCGGCGGCGCAAATGCCGCTCATACAGATGGGTCAGGATCGAATTGGTCAGAAAGGCATGCTTCCACTGCTTTTCGACCGATTCGCCGTCCGGGCCGGAAATGCTGAGGCTGTCCATGATCGGCGTGGACAGGACCAGGTTGCGGATGGTGTTGAAGCCAAGATATTTGACCGCCTGGTTGACCGAACCGGTTTTCAGGCCGTAGAATGCCGAATTGGCAATATGGAGCAGCTTGCCGGCGATGGCCTGGTCTTTCTCGATCTCGCGCGCCACCTCCTCAACGCTCGGATCGCCGTCCATCAGGTGCAGGATATGGCGAAAGCTCAGCCGGATGGTCGGCAATTCGCCGGTGCTTTTGATAACGGCCAGCAGCTCGTTGTCCTGCAGCAACGCCTCCGTCTCGAACAGATGGTCGATCATCGCCTGGAGCATCTTGTGGTCGACGGGCTTGTACAGGTAGATTTTAGCCAGATTGTCCAGCAAAGTCCGGATGACCAGCTTCTCATCGACATATGCGCTCAGGACAACCCGGATTGTAGCCGGATGGCGGGCTTTCATGATCTGCAGCAACTGGCTGCCGTCCATACCGGGCATCCGCATGTCGCTGACGACCAGGTCGACCGGCAGCCGGTCCATGATTTCGAGGGCCTGCAAGCCGCTGCCGGCTGTAAGAACCTGGTATTGGCGGTCCCAGCCCAGATTCTGCAGTGCGTTCAGGACCGGCTGGTCATCATCGACAAATAGTATCCGTTTCAAGCAAGCGTCCTCCCGGCATGTCTCTACCATCCATAACGATCACCGGGCCGGATTCTTTAACATAAAATAATTAAACTGACTTACCTGAAACTATTTCGGGCGGCTGCGGCAACCGGTTGATTGGCGGATGACCAATTCCGGCTCGATCAGCCGGGAATCGCCGGAACGGCCCTGAATCAACTCGAGCAGGATGCCGACCGCCATCCGGCAGAGGGCGGGAACCGGCTGCCGGACAGTGGTCAGCGGCGTTTCCAGCAGCGCCGAATAGATCAGGTCGTCAAATCCTGCCACGGAAATATCGTCCGGCACCTGGCAACCGCGATCCTTGAGGGCTTTCAGGACACCCATCGCCATGATGTCGTTGACCGTGATGATCGCGTCCGGCAGCGGCTGGCCCGCGCTGACAATCCGGTCGGCTGCCGCGTAGCCATGCTGGAAATCCGGATAAGCCGGCATCAGCCAATCCGGCTCCCAGGTCAGGCCGCGTGCCGCATAAGCCCGGGCATAGCCTTCGGTCCGTTTAAGGGTCAGCATCAAGTCTGGCTGACCGGTCAGGAAGCAGATCCTCCGATGGCCGCAATCCAGCAGATAACCGACCAGCGCATCGACACCCGCGGCCAGGTCGGTCATGGCGCAGGGGGCTGGCAGCGCCCGGTAGGCAGTAGACAGGTAGACAAAGGGAATGCCAAGCTTCCGCAGCCGGCGCAAATGGCTCAAATCCGGCTCCCGCTCGGCGACCGGGACCACAATCAGCCCCTCGATGCCCTGTTCGACGAATTCGGCAACATAACGCCGCTCTTCGCCGGTCCGGTCGCCGGATACGCCGAGGATCAGCTTGAAGCCGGCTTGTTCGGCAGCCTGTCGCACTTCATCGACGATGCCGGCAAAAAACGGATTGGTAATGTCCGTCACAATCAGGCCCAGGGTGGACGTCTTGCGGTGGATCAGATTTCGGGCTGCCTGGTTGGGATAATAGTCCAGCTGTCCGGCCGCAGCCAGTACCCGGGCTTTCGTTTCGGCATTCACGCCCGGTTTGCCATTTACGGCCATGGAGGCCGTGCCAACCGATACGCCGGCCAGGCGGGCGACATCCTTGATCGTCACGCTCATCGGCTCAATCCTTCTTCCGCCTTCGCCGGCAAGACGCCGGCCGGTTCAATCCACGGCAGCCGGATATTCGCTGCAGAGCCAGTAAAGCGGCGCGGCATCCTCCTCGATCCGGGGGAACCGGCCGGCTGGCTGATAAAAGCGATTGTCCGTCCGGTCATCGTTGACCATCGATACTTCGCCGACCAGAACAGTGCCCTGCCCCTTTTCGCCCCAGAACTGGTGATATTGGCCGACGGGCAGCGTGATGCTCTCGCCCGGCGTCAGGCGGATCACCGCGCCGGCGGCAACCTCGAAATGCCGGCCATCCTGGGCGACGGCCACCGGCGTGTCAGCAAATCCGCCCGCCGGCGTTGCGTTATAGACCTGGATCAGCAGATTGCCGCCGCCCCGGTTGATGATGTCTTCCATTTTCTGGAAATGGAAATGGTATGGCGTGTACTGCCCCTCCCGGACGATCATGATCTTTTCGGCATAGGGTTTGCGGTCCTGCGCATTCTGGAGATTGCCGTTCCGAACGGTAAACAGCAGCAGGCCAATCTTGGCAAAATCGCCGCTGCCGAAATCGGTAACATCCCAGCCCAGCATATTGGCGCGTATTTCATCATAGTCGTGCCCCTTGGCCTGCCAGTCGGCCGGGCTCCAGAAAGCAAACGGCGGCAGACGGTAATTCATGCCGCCGATGAAGCCGGCAGCCTCTTGCAGGATTTGGTTCAATTGCGATCTTTTCATCAGACGCCTCCCAGATTCGTAATTTGGGCCTGATCCCTTGCAGGTTATCGGCCTGAAACGTTTCAATAACATTTTAAGCCACTCCGCCGGTTTTAGCAAGCCGGTCCGGGACCGATCAGGGTCTCAATCAGCTTGATATACTGCGGTGCATGTTGCAGGCTGATCTCGCCATGTCCCATGTTCTTGGCGATGTGCAGGGTGCTGTTGGGCAAGGTCCGGTAGAGGGCTTCAGCTGACCGCTTCATCACACCCAGTTCCTTCGAACCGACAATGATCAGGGTCCGGGCCTGCACCTCCATCA
>JAEXPB010000566.1 GCA_023438965.1 Bacillota bacterium
AATCAGTGCAGCAGCTGCTCGACCTGATGAACAGCAAGTATGCCTACAATGGTACGCAGCTCAACGAAGTCGGCGATAATGTCGCTTTTGAGTCCAACCTCAGCGCAATGACCATCAATGGTTCCTGGATGATTTCCGAGTTCTCCAAGGCTCTCGGCGATAATCTCGGCATCGTCGAAATGCCCAGCGGCAGCAAGGGCAAGTCCAGCGTCGGCCACGGCATCGGCTATGCGACGACGACGTCCAACACCCACATGGACGAAACCTGGCTGCTCCTGTCCTACCTGGGTTCGGATGAAGCGCAGAAGATGCAGGCCGAAGTCGTCATTCCGGCTGCCAATGCCTGCGCCAACGCCTGGAAGTCTGTATACCCCAACCAGAATCTGACTGCCTTCGTCAACGCCCTTGGTTATTCCACGCCGGTTCCGCTGGCCGCAAAGAACCCGACCAAGACGCGTACGGCCTTCCAGACGATCCTGGCCAACATGCTTTCCGGACAATATAAAGATGCCCAGGCCGCTATGGATGCGGCCAAGGCAGCTATGGACGCCGCCATCAAAGGCTAAAGAACATTTCAGAGATTCCATTTCATGACTGCGGGGGGGAATCAAGATTATTGATTCCCCTCATTCCGCATACTAAGATATCAGAGAGTGGGAGCAATATGGAAAAATTCAAATTAACCCGCCGCAGCTTCAAGGAGATGGCCGTCGCGTATCTTTTCCTGCTGCCGCTGTTCACGGGTATTGTCCTGTTCTTCATCATCCCGATCTTCCAGTCGTTCTTCTATTCCCTGACCGACTGGCGCGGCGTAGGTGCGGCCAAATTCATCGGCATCGGCAATTTCAGCAAGCTGTTTTCCTCCGATGAAGTATTCGGCCTCGAATTTAAAAATACTGTCGTGTTTGTGATTGGCTACGTGCCAGCCACCATCTTTATTTCCCTGGTTATCTCGAATCTGCTCAATACCAAGATCAAGGGCGTTTCCGCCTACCGGATCATCTACTTCCTGCCCAACGTGGTCATGGGCGTTGTCACGGCCATGGTCTGGCGCTGGATCCTCAATTCCCAATTCGGCATCGTCGATGCCGTGTTGAACGCGCTTTTCGGCATTCGTCCAGCCTGGCTGTCGGATACGAAGCTAACCATGCTCTCCATGTGCATGATTGCTGTCTGGGCCAGCCTCGGTTATTGCGTGGTCATCATCCTGTCCGGCTTGCAGGGCATCAGCCCGACTTACTACGAAGCGGCTACTATTGACGGCGCCAATGGCCTGCAGCTGTTCTGGCACATTACTTTCCCGCTTGTATCGCCGACGCTCTTCTTTCTGCTGATCACCCGAACCATCGTGGCCTTCAACCAGTTTGACCTGGTCTATATGCTGAGCGGCGGCGAGGGACCGATCCAGCGCAGCCTGCGCACGATGGTCTTTGGCATTTACCAGTCCGGCTTCCAGGAATTTTCGATGGGTTATGCCTGCGCCAAGGCGGTCGTCCTGTTCTGCATCATCATGATTATCACCCTGTTCCAGTTCATCGGCGAAAAGCACTGGGTCAATTATTAAGGAGGCCAACCATGCAAATCAAAACGGCTACGGTTTCCAAAACCATGACCCATTTCATCCTGCTCCTGGGTACCGGCATCATGCTGCTGCCCTTCATCTGGATGCTGCTGTCTTCATTGAAGTCGAATATCGAAATTGTCGCCATCCCGATGACCATCTTCCCGAAAAAGATCGATTTCGGCGGTTTCCAACGCGTCTGGAAACGTAATATTCTCACCCCGTACATGAATACGGCGATCATCGCCACCGCGATCGTCACCTTCCAGCTGATCACCGGCTCGATGGCCGCCTATGCCTTCGCCCGGCTGAATTTCCCGCTCAAGAAGATCTTGTTTGCCTTCATCCTCTGCATGATCATGGTGCCGACACACATGACCCTGATCCCCAAGTACAAGATCGTCAGCTCGCTTGGTTTCGCCGACAGCCTGATCGGCATCATCCTGCCCAATGTGATCAGCGTGACCGTGACGTTCTTCCTGCGGCAGGGATTCCTGAGCTTCCCCAGCGACCTGGAGGACGCGGCGAAGATTGACGGCTGTTCGCTGATCCGCATTTTCCTGCGGATGATCATCCCGCTCTCGAAGTCGATTCTGACTGCCATGGGCGTCATGGTCCTGCTTTTCGCCTGGAATGATCTTCTCTGGCCGACCGTCATCGTGACCAGCGAGAAGCGGCGTGTGTTGTCGATGTTCATTGCCCTGTGCAAAGGCGAATACTCGACGGACTACGGTTACCTGATGGCGGCAAGCACCTGCGCCGTCTTCCCGATGATCGTGATCTACGGCATTTTCCAGAAGGCCTTCGTCTCCTCGATCACCATGTCCGGCATCAAGGGGTAAGGTAGCCCATTCAAGCCGGCTGTTACTGCGCCGGTGGGTTGACCGCTGCGCCCTGTTGCGATATCCAAAAACCTGAGAGCCCGCTGCGGATGGCCTGGACCGGCATTTGCAGCGGGTTTTTGTTTAATTATATTCAGATTAGATATTGAAAGAATAATTTATCTATATTAATATGGTTTAGTTGACCCCCTCAAATCGAATGATCGCGCGAGGTGTTGGATGATGAAAATATTACCTTCTCGTCAAATTCCGGCCGCCTTATTGGCTTTCATCCCCATGCTGATTTTAACCTTTTCGAGTTGCAGTCGCCCGTTGAATACATCAATGCATACATTATTCTCGGTGATCCCTATCAGACTGAGTGCAGTGATTCCTGTTATAAATACTCGTATCGTTATATGCCTGACTTGCTCCCGGCCAAATATGCCCAATTATTTGCTGCGGTTATTCCAGGCCAATCCGGTTTCCGGGTCATTGGCTGGTATAACACTTCCGGCATTTTAAAAGTATCATTAGGCGATAAGGTGGACTCCGCACCGCCGTTTAGCCTGGGGTCGACGTCTTCGGATGTCGTACGCGCAAATGGCACACCGGCAGTATATGAATGGATGTCAGAAATTAATTCATCAACAGATATGGTTTGGCGTTATAGGGACGATTCGTCGATTTATTTCGATTGCCAAAGCAGGCGGGTTGTCGGATACACCAATCGAGGCTGCCTGAAGGTCTCTGTGGGTACGAAAATTAGCGGCGCCGGACCGGTGATGCTGGGCAGCACCTTTGCTGAAACAACGACTGCATTTGGCACACCCTCTGAGGTGATCTACAATTCAAGGAATTATAAGATTCATTACATTCGATTTGGCCCTCAAGGCGGATTTAGCGTCTTGTTTTACAGCACAGACCAGGTTATTGGCTGGAACAACAAGGGCAATTACAATATCAATATCGGCGATAAAGATCCGCTTGCCAAGCCGATTGTGGTTGGTTCATCTTTTGCGGATGTGATCAAAGCCATGGGTACACCCGATACCTTGAATCCTGGCACGAATAACCTGCCGATTTGGGTCAAATACGGTAGCTCGGTTGTGTATATAGATGAAAAAACCCAGAAAGTGACTTCCTGGCAAAATACCGGCAATTTATACGTTGAAGGTTGACCGGGATCTCAGACCATACCCGGAAAAGTCGGCGAAATGGGGCATTACAGTCATGCATGCGATCCTGAGATCGAAAACGCTGTATAATAGTTATTGTTGAACGAAAAGCATCTGCAGCGATCGGCATGATGGCGACCCGCAGCCGCCATGCGGATTATTCGGGAGGGATGGCTATGGAATTGATTCTGATTCGCCACGGTAAAGCCGAAGAGCGCAGCGGCCAGATGGAGGATGCCCGGCGCGAGCTGACGGCCGAAGGCCGCAAAAAACTGGATCAGACCATGCCGGGACTGCAGCCGGTTCTGCAGAACGCCAACCGGATCCGGATCTGGTCCAGCCGACTGGAGCGGGCTGTTCAGACAGCGCAGATCATTGCCGGACTATATAAGGTGGCGCAAATCGAGTATTTCGATTTCATCAGCGAAGGGACCTCAGCTGAACTGCTGGCTGCCCTGGCCAAGGTGAAGACAACGGAGACTGTGCTGTTGGTTGGCCACGAACCCTATCTGGGGATGTGGAGCGAGCAGCTCGGTGGGCAGCTGCTGCCGTTCCGGAAAGGCTCGGCGGCCTGCTTTGCCATAGCCAGTCTCGATCCGCTGGAAGCGGAGCTGGTCTGGTATGCCCAACCGCTGGCCTTGGCCCGGATCGCCCGGACTGCCCAATAACCGGCGGGACGGTTTGCTGGGAAAACGCCGGATTTTGTTACGGAAAAAGCTGGTTCGGATGATTATAATGAATCCGAAATAGCGGCAGCTTTGCTGTCCGGAAAGGCTATTCACAAATGCGCATGTTTGAACCATTCAACATCAAGGATCTGGCCCTGAAGAACCGGATCGTCATGCCGCCGATGTGCATGTATTCCAGCGATGCGACCGGGCAGGTGCTTGATTTCCATCGGATCCATTATGGTACCCGGGCAGTCGGCGGCGCCGGTTTGATTATTCAGGAAGCGACGGCGGTTTCGCCGGAAGGCCGGCTCTCCAACGAAGACCTGGGGATCTGGAACGACGGGCAGATTGATGGTTTGGCTTCGCTGGTCCGCCTGGTCCATGCCGGCGGCGCCAAGGCAGGCATCCAACTGGCTCATGCCGGCCGCAAGGCCGAATCAGATAACCCGGAGTCCTACGCACCCAGCGCCTTCCCGTTCAGCGACCATTATCGGGTACCCGAGGAGCTGACGGCCGAAGGTATCCGGAGACTGACCGATGCTTTCAGCCAGGCGGCGCGCCGCGCGGCGGCGGCCGGCTATGATGCGCTGGAAATCCATGGCGCGCACGGCTATCTGATCCATGAATTCCTGTCGCCGTTGTCCAACCGGCGAACGGATGGTTATGGCGGTTCGCTTGACAACCGCGCGCGATTCCTGCGCGAGGTTGTCGCTGCCATCCGGCGCGAGTGGCCGGCTAACCGGGCGCTTCTGTTGCGTTTGTCAGCCACTGATTATCTCGCCGGCGGATTGACGATCGAGGACACCCAGGCAATCGTCAATCTGGTCAAAGCGGATGTTGATCTGTTCCATCTGAGCAGCGGCGGCCTTTTGACAGCATCGTTCCGAACCTTCCCCGGTTATCAGGTTCGCTTGGCCGAGTCCGTCCGGCGGGAGTGCCAGGTGCCGACCATCGCCGTAGGACTGATTACCAGCCAGGAGCAAGTTGAAGAAATCCTGGGCAACAGCCGGGCGGATCTCGTGGCGCTGGGGCGCGAGCTGCTGCGCAACCCCTATTGGCCGATCCGGCACAGCGTCCTGGGCCAGGAGGCGGGCTGCCCGATTCCCGAGCAGTATGAACGGGCCTGGAAATAAGCGGGTCGATTGATTGATATCATGAAGACATTTAAGCAATCATCGATTTGTGTTAACATATGATCAACATGACCATAATAACGCTATTGATTATTTTATGAAGAACGAAATTTGCGTTATATAAATATCTGTGTTATGCTTGTGCCAGTAACAGTTGATTCGAGGTGCATCCTGATTGCAGCCTGACTGACCGGGTTTGAAGGGGGCTAGTCAATGCGATTATGGGCCGAAAAGTTCAAGGAAGTCAGTCTGTCCATTTTACCGATCACGGTATTGGTGCTCTTGCTGAGCGTGACGATTATCCCGCTTGACAACTGGCAGCTGGGGCGTTTTCTGCTCGGAGCCCTGTTTATAATCCTGGGTCTGACCATATTTCTGGTTGGCGTTGATCTGGGCGTCACTCCGCTCGGGCTTCGCCTTGGTGAAATTATCGTCCGGCGCAACCGGCTCTGGATCGTTGTGGCTGCCGGTCTGGTCCTCGGCTTTTTCATTTCTGTGGCGGAGCCGGACTTGCATATCCTGGCCAACCAGGTTGACTTGGTCACCGACGGATTGATCGGCAAATGGCCGATTGTTGTCGTTGTATCCGCAGGCATAGCCGTGCTGGCGACTGCAGGCCTGATCCGGATTCTGTTCAATTTCCCGCTTTATAAAATGCTGACGATTCTGTATGGTTTGATCTTGCTGCTGGCATTGTTTGCTTCCCCTGAATTTCTGGCCATCTCATTTGACGCTTCCGGCGCCACGACCGGCGCTATGACGGTTCCCTTCATTTTAGCGCTGGCGCTGGGTATCGCCGCGATCAAAAAGAATAGCAAGGACTCGGAGAAAGATAGCTTTGGTCTGGTGGCCATCGCATCCGCCGGTGCCATCCTGGCTGTGCTGATCATGAGCCTGCCGATTCCCGGGGGCGATTTTGCAGCATCCGTCGACTTGTCTGACAGCGCAAGCATTTCTTTCCTGCAACCATTCTTCCGCCAGCTTGGCCGTCAGTCCTGGGAGGCGGCCTTGGCGATCATGCCTTTGGCAGCCATCCTCCTGATCGGGCAGGTAAAAGTCCTGCGCCTGTCCCGTCGTCAGTTGCAGCGCCAGCTCAAAGGATTGGCCTATACCTGGCTGGGTCTGATCCTGATGCTGACCGGTGTTAATGCCGGTTTCATGGCCGTCGGCCGCGAGATCGGATCACGTCTGGCTCTGCGGGAAAGCAAATTCATGCTGGTGGCGGTCGGTTTTCTCCTCGGTCTGCTGACCAATCTGGCCGAGCCGGCGGTGCATGTCCTGACTGACCAGATCGAGGCGGTAACCAGCGGATCTGTGCGCAAGAGCCTGATCTTGCTCGTATTGGCCACCGGTGTTGGCCTGGCGGTCACCTTGT
>JAEXPB010000568.1 GCA_023438965.1 Bacillota bacterium
GTGCTGAAGATGCCGGTTGTTCTTCGCAATTTCAAGCTTTACCAACAAGCAGAAGCCGCCTATGATCAAAAGCGATTCAACACCGCCGCGGCTTCTTATGCATTGCTGCAAGAACAGTATCCCAAAGGCCAGACGATCCATGAGAAAATGTTTCTCGCACTCGTGAAGGCCCAGCGAATGGATGAAGCCGCCTTGGTTTTTAATGCTTATCTCGATGGGAAGAATGGCCAGGAAGACACTGTCGACGAAATCAACAGCTACCTGGAACTGCTCAATGGATATTACCTGACGCTGGATAAAATTCAAGCGGCGACCGGCGGGGAAATCATCTCAGAAGATCTGCCGTCGAGCTATGCCAAACTGGAATCCCTGCTTAATGATGCCGAATGCCTGCGGCCGGTTATCCTTTACTGCCTGGCGCAGATCAATTTTCAACAGGGAAAGACCGGGGAGGCGGTTAATCAGATCAAGGAAGCCTACGCCGCCGAATCGCGGTTGACTTTTATTTATAGCCTTTTGGGTAATATGCAGCGGCGACTGAAAAATTACGATGCTGCCCGGGCTGTGTACCAGGAATTGCTGCAAAAAAACCAGGATGATGTTGAAGCTTACCGGGGTATGGGTGTGATCAGCTTGCTGCAAGGTGATTTAACGGCGGGCCTGACATCGATCGAACACGCCTATACAATAGATCCGCATGGCCTTTATGTCGCCGATGCCCAGGTAGTTGCCCTTTATGCCAATGGCCGCCGGGACGAAGCCCAGGCGCTTTATGATCAGATAAAAACGTCAGAAGGTTATGAAGTGGATCCCGTGCTGGAATCCTATCTGGCCGGGAAGGCCACCCTGGAAAATCTGTACCTTGATATGGATAACTAAGAAAGGACGTATCGCCATGTTTATCATACCGGGTATCCTCATCGCCATCCTGACCTTTCCAGGCGTGATCATCCATGAATTGGCCCATCGCCTGTTTTGCCGCCTCGCCCGCGTTCCGGTCTATGAAGTATGCTATTTTCAATTCAAGAATCCCTGCGGCTATGTCATTCACGAAGCGGTCGACGGACCGTGGCGGAACTTGCTGATCTGTGTCGGGCCGTTTCTCCTGAATACAATCATCGGGATGGTCATTCTGTCACCCGCCGCGGTAGAAGTAATCGAATTCCATAACTATACCGATCCGCTGGCCCTGTTTCTCTGCTGGCTGGGCGTCTCCATCCTGATGCACGCCTTCCCCAGCAGCGGTGACGCAAAAGCCTTGTATACCAGTGTCATTAAAAATCGGAACGTGAATTTGTTCGCCAAAGCGCTGGTTCTGCCGGTGATTGGCCTGATTTATGCCGGCGCGGTGGGCAGCATTGTCTGGCTGGATTTGCTCTATGCGGTGGGCGTCGGCCTGTTGCTGCCGAACCTGCTCATTCGGTTGATTTAGTGTTGTGCTGTAAATGAATGTAAATAACTGTAAACCCTTCACCGGGCCGGGTAAATATGCTATCATCTTCCCAGAAAGGTAGGTTGATCAAATCATGAAATTAGGTGTGTTAACCGTTTTATTGGGTCAAAAAAGTCTGAAAGAATCCCTGCAGTTCCTGGCCAGCCTGGGCGTGCAGGCGGTTGAGCTGGGTGCCGGCGGCTACCCGGGCAAAGCCCATGTCAATCCTGCCGAATTGCTGCAAGATAAAGCCAGGCTGACCGAGTTCCGCCAGACCATCGCCGATTCCGGCTTGATCATCAGAGCGCTTTCCTGCCATGGCAATCCGGTCCATCCGCAGCAGGCGATCGCCGCCTCCTACCACCAGGATTTCGTCGATACGGTCCATCTGGCCGAAGAACTGGGCATCAATCGCGTGGTCACTTTCTCCGGCTGCCCGGGCGACTGCCCGACCTCGATGTGGCCGAACTGGGTGGTCTGCCCCTGGCCGGAGGACTACCTGAAGGTGCTGGAATACCAGTGGAACGACGTTCTGATTCCTTACTGGGGCAAGACGGTTGACTTTGCCCGGAGCCACGGCGTGACGAAAATCGCCCTGGAAATGCATCCCGGTTTCTGCGTCTACAATCCGGAGTCGCTGCTCAAGCTGCGCGCGGCGGTCGGCGATGTGATCGGCGCCAACTTCGATCCCAGCCACCTGTTCTGGCAGGGCATGGATCCGGTTGCCGCAATCAAGAAACTCGGTCCGGCGATCTACCACTTCCATGCCAAGGACTGCCGTATCGACCAGCCCAATACGGATGTCAACGGCGTTCTCGATGTCAAGCATTACGGCGATGAGCTGAACCGCTCCTGGATTTTCCGGACAGTCGGCTACGGCCATGGCTACCAGACCTGGAAGGATATTTTCTCGACCCTGCGCCTGGTCGGCTATGACGATGTCATCAGCATCGAGCATGAAGACAGCCTGATGTCGGTCAACGAAGGCCTGACCAAGGCGATCGCCTTCCTGAAGGAAGTCCTGCTGCTCGAAGATAAAGGCGGCATGTGGTGGGCTTGATTCTTCGACCCGGCCCAAAGAACGATTAACTCTCAATCGAGTATGGCCAAGGGGGGCTGTCCGGCAGGGCAGCCCTTTTCTATGCCGCCGGGGACAGCCCATACCCGCTGCTCCGTCTGCCGGTATGCTTCCCGGCCGCCGATGTCTGGCAAATTATCCGAATTTCTGGCCGCCGGCAGGTTGTTTTCCCGTATATTAATCAAAGTCAGCCCATTTATTATCCGGGCGCGGTTATTTTTATTGAAAATTTTGTTGACTTGCCTATAATTGTAGGCATTAAGTCTGTGCAATGCCCAGAGGGAGGTATTTCCTTGTATAAAATCATCCGCAAGAAAGTGTTGAATCCGACGGTCATCCTGATGGATATCCAGGCGCCGGCCATCGCGCGTAAGGCCGAACCGGGCCAGTTCATCATCCTGCGCGTCAATGAAGCCGGTGAGCGGATCCCGCTGACCGTGGCCGATTTCGACCGTCAGGCCGGCACGGTGACCATTATTTTCCAGATTGTCGGCAAAACCACCCAAGTCTTGAGCGAGATGGCCGAGGGCGATCAGATCCTCGACTTTGTCGGCCCTCTGGGAGTTCCGACCCATCTGGCCGGCTATAAGCGCGTCGCAGTGATCGGCGGCGGCCTCGGTTCGGCGATCGCCTATCCGCAAGCCAAGAAGCTGCACCAGATGGGCGCCGATGTCGACATCATCGCCGGCTTCCGCAACAAGGACCTGATCATCCTCGAAGACGAGATGCGCGCGGCCTGCACCCGCCTGATCGTGGCAACCGACGATGGCTCCAACGGCCGGAAGGGCTTTGTCACCGACATGCTGAAACAGCAGATCGAAGCGGGCAACCAGTATGACCTGGTCATCGCCATCGGTCCGCTGATCATGATGAAATTCGTCTGCAAGCTGACCAAAGAATACGGCATTAAAACCATTATCAGCATGAACCCGGTCATGATCGACGGCACGGGGATGTGCGGCGGCTGCCGG
>JAEXPB010000570.1 GCA_023438965.1 Bacillota bacterium
TATGTGCAGGCCGTGGTCACCCAGTTTGCCCAGCGCGGTGCCGTGCCGGATGACTGGTGCTACATCCAGAATTTTACCGATCCCGACAACCCGCTGGCGGTTGCGCTGCCAGCCGGCCGCGGTCGCATTTTTCAGCAGGAGATGAACGACCTGATCGCCGAATTGCGCCTGTCGATTCCCAAATCCTTTGAAGGCAGCGATTACGAGCAGCAGAAGGATGACATCGTTCAGAATGTGCAAAGCCAGATGCAACAGACTTTCCTGGCCCTGGAGCAGGAAGCGCGGTCGGGCGGCTTTCTTTTGAAGCAGGTGCCGGGGAAATTCCTGCTCATGCCCTTCAAGGACGAAAAAACCCTCTCGCCGGATGAATTCCAGCAGCTGCCGCCGCCGGAACGCCAGGCGTTCGAGGAGCGAGGACGCCGCCTGGAGAAGAAACTTGAGGAATCGATCCATGCCGGCAACATCCTGGAGAAGCAGGCCAAGGACAAGATCACCGAATTGGAGAAGCAGATTACCCGCTTCGCTGCCGAACCGCCGGTCCGCAGACTGATGGAAAAATATGCCGGCAATCCGAAAATCCTGGATTATTTGCAGGCTGTGCTCAAGGATGTCGAGAGCCATCATGAGAATTTCAAGGAAACCGCTCACCCGGTTCAACCGCAGAATCCTTTCCTGCCGTCCCCGGATGACGGCGAATGGTTCGTGCGTTACCAGGTCAATCTGTTCGTGAATCAGGAAAAGACCCAGGGCGCGCCGGTGATCACCGAGCCTTTCCTTTACTATTACAATTTGTTCGGCAAAATCGAATATCGCAGCCAGGTCCTGACTTTGTCCACCAATTTCATGATGGCCAAAGCCGGCGCCATTCATCGGGCCAACGGCGGCTATCTGATCCTGCAAGCCCGCGATGTCCTGACCGAGCCCTTTGTCTGGGACACCCTGAAGCGGGCGATCAAATACCGCCAGGCGGTGGTGGAGAACATCGGCGAGCAGCAGCGCTATGTGCCGACCGTCACGATGCGCATGGAGCCGATTCCCTTGAATGTCAAAGTGATCCTGATCGGCAGCCCGCTCATGTACATGATCTTGACCCAGGATGAAGACTTCCATAAGCTCTTCAAGGTCAAGGTCGACTTTGATGTGGAAATGCAGCGCAATTCCGAGAACCTGTGCAAGTACGCCTCGTTTGTCAGCTCGATGTGCCGGAATGAGAACCTGCAGCCGTTCAGCCAGGCGGCGCTGGCCCGGGTGGTCGAGTACGGTTCGCGGCTGGCCGGCAGCCAAAACAAGCTGTCCACCCGGTTTAACCAGGTCGGCGAGATCGTTTATGAGGCCAGTGCGCTGGCCAAGAAGGAGAAAGCCGGATTCGTGGAGGTCGCGCATGTCGACCGGGCGATCAGCGAACGTAAGTTCCGATCCAATCGGATCGAGGAGAAGATCCAGGAAATGATCCGTCAGGGCAAAATCATGATCACTGTCGACGGCGCGGTAATCGGCCAGATCAACGGCTTGTCGGTCATCGGGGCCGGCGGCTACCTGTTCGGCCAACCCTCGCGCATTACGGCGGTTACCTACATGGGCCGCGGCGGCATCGTCAATATTGAACGCGAGACCGAGATGAGCGGCAACATCCATTCGAAAGGCGTTCTGACCATGGCCGGCTACCTGCGCGGTAAGTTCGCGCAGGATTTCCCGCTCAGCCTGGCGGCCCAGATCACCTTCGAGCAGAATTACGAAGGCGTCGACGGCGACAGCGCCTCCTGCGCCGAGTTGTACGCCATCTTGTCCAGCCTGGCCGATATCCCGATCCGGCAAAATTTTGCCGTGACCGGCTCGGTCAACCAGCTGGGCAACGTTCAGCCGATCGGCGGGGTGACGGAAAAGGTCGAGGGATTCTTCGACATTTGCGCCGCGAAGGGCTTGACCGGCGATCAGGGCGTGATCATCCCGATCCAGAATGTCGACGACCTGATGCTCAAGGACGAAGTCCTGGAAGCCGTGCGCGACGGCCGTTTCCGCCTGTACGCCGTCAAATCTGTCGAGGAGGGCATCGAGCTGCTGACCGGCCTGCCGGCAGGCACCAAAGGCGATGACGGCTGTTATCCGGCAGACACGATCTTTGGCCGGGTTACCCGCAAGCTGCAGGGCTACCATGACAAGATGAGGGCTGGGGAAGCTGCTCCGGAGCCGGAAAAAGCGGTATAAAATCAGAAAAGACCCCCTAAAATAGATAAAATCGCCTACAGCCGCACCGGCGGCTTGAATTTACAATGGAAAGAAAACAGGAGTGTGGGACCCATGATCATGAATTTATCAGCCTACCGCGACAAGGTTGAAGGCTGCTGGACCGGCAAGAATATCGGCGGTACACTGGGTGCTCCTTTTGAATGCAAACGCGGCGTTTTCGATGTCACCTACTATACCCAGGATCTGCACGGCGAACCGCTGCCCAACGATGACCTTGACTTGCAGCTGGTCTGGCTGAATGCCGTCGAACAGTACGGCCGCTTCACCAACGCCAGTATCCTCGGCGAATTCTGGCATTGCTATGTCGTCCCCAACTGGGGTGAATACGGCGCCGGCAAGAACAAT
>JAEXPB010000571.1 GCA_023438965.1 Bacillota bacterium
ACTCTCGACCAGGCAGCTGACGAGCAGGCCATCGGCATCGCCAATTCCCTGAAACGTCTGCGTATCTATTTCGGTGCGAATTTTGATTTTACGATCGAAAGCTACCTGGATGTCGGCACGCGCGTGACGCTGCTGATAACCGGCTGACCAAAGGGCGGGAGGTGCAGCATGCAGAGCTTGCTGATCGTCGATGACCAGAAAATAGTCCGTGAAGGCATCATGACTTTACTGAAAGAGCTTGGCCTGCAGTTTGCACAGATCTACCAGGCTTCCTGCAGCAGCCGGGCAATCGAGATCATCGACCGCTGCCAGCCGGACTTGATCCTGCTGGACATTGTCATGCCGGGCGAGGATGGCTTCAGTGTGGTCCGCCATATCCGCGGCAGCGGCAATCCGGCCGGCATCATCATCATCACGTCTTACGATGAATTCGATTATGCCGTCAAAGCCGTGAAGTTCAAGATCAACGATTTCCTGCTCAAGCCAATCAAAAAAGTCGAGCTCTACCAGGCTATCTTCAACGCCGGCAAGAGCAAGTCCGGCGGCAGTCCCGAAGAACGCCTCTATTACTACATCCTGCTCGGTTGTTATATGGAAGGCAAGACGATCGACATCGACGCGGACCAGCTGTATATCCAGACCGGGCTGAAAGGGATGGCCGACAGCGACCTCGCTGTGCTTTATGTGTGCTTCCGCGCCGTCAGCGGCCAGATGCAACCGGCTTTCGACCTGCTGACTGCCGGACTGGCCAAGGCCGGGCTGGCCGAGATCCATTATCCCAAGTCCGAGCATGAATTCGTCTTCATTCTGCCGACGCCGCCCGACCGCGACCGCCTGTATGAGCTGACCGCCGGCATACTTGCCGGTCACGGCGAATACTGCCTCGGTTACAGCGAAACCGGCCGTCTGCGCGACCTGCGCAAACTGTACCGCGAAGCCTGCCAGGCTGGCAGATTTGCCCAAACCAACGACCTGGCCAATATCCCGGTCCAGTTTGGCGAACGGGAAATGGCCCGCCAGGCGATCGGCAATGTCGCCGGCAGTCTGGGCGATTGCCTGCTGAAGGGCGACGAAGCCGGTGCGATCGAGATTGTGGACAGCCTGTTCAACTACCTGAGCATTATCGAAGAAAACATGCCGGTCATCGCCGGCGAGCTGGAAAGCCTGCTTCAAAGCCTGACCCACCGCCTGGCGCCGGATCTTGCGCCATCTGCGGCGCCAGATCCGGAAGAGGGGTCAACCCTGCTGCGCCTGAAGTCGAATGTCCTGGTCCGGCTGCGCGAATTGCTGGGGGTGCTGAAGCACCCGGCCAATATCCCGCCGCAGATCCGCAAGATGATTACCTATGTGGAAGCCAACTACAACAAGGACCTTTCCCTGGCGTTGGCCGCCAACTTGTTCAATCTCAACTACTCGCACGCTTGCAGCCTTTTCGGCCGGTATGCCGGGATGAGCTTTGCCGACTACCTGAACCGGCTGCGGCTGGAAAAGGCTGCCGACCTCCTGCGGCTCAGCGCCATGCGGGTGTATGACATCGCCGGCAAGGTCGGTTTTACCAGCGAGAAATATTTTTTCCGTAAGTTCAAGGAATATTACAATATGACGCCGGTCGAATACCGGAACCGGGCTATGCCGCAATGAAGGCTTTACAGTCTGCTGATCAACCGGATGCATGGTTGAAAAATAATACACTTTTTCCAAATATTGTGCACTCAATCTAAAAAAAGTATACGAATGGCCAAATTATTAGAGTATATTCCATAATCCAGGATCGGTAGAATGGATTTGACAGGCCGGCAAATCTGCATGCCGGCAGTAGACTCATACCTGGAGGAGGTTTGTTATGGCAAGATTGAAAATTCTGATCAAGATCGCCTGCCTGGTGCTGATCCTGGCCATGATCAGCGGCCTTTGCCTGGCTTGCAGCCAGACAACGACGACGACCACCACCGCCAAGGGCACAACCGGCGCGACCACTGCTGCCGGTACCACGGCCCCGACCACAACCGCCAAGAAGGAAGCGGTCACCTTGACCTGCTTCCGCGACGCCACCGATGTCTATGCCGGTAAATGGAAATGGGGCGACGACCCGGTCTCGGCGAAGATGACCGAATTGACCGGCATCACCCTGAAAATGAGCTACGCCACCTCGACCGGCGGCGAAGAACTGACCACCATGCTGGCTTCCGGCAAAGGCCTGCCGGACCTGATCTACACCACCAACGAATCCCGCGCCAACCTGATCCGCAACCAGGGATTCGCCCTGGCCCTGAACAAGCTGGCTGACAAGTACAACAAGGATTTCTACAAATGGGTGCCGCAGGAGTTCATCCTGATCAACGGGGACACTGATGGCAACATCTACTGCCCGCCGGACCAGTTCTTCGGCAATATCACGGAAAAAGACAAAATCCTGGCCCCGATGGCCGTTGCCGGCGTCAACATCAACATGCCGCTGTACAAGCAACTCGGTTCGCCGTCGCTCGCCTCCTGGGATGATGTCTACAACGTCCTGGTCAAGGCCAAGGCCACCGGCATCACCTATCCGTTGTACATGGACCACGGCTATATCAAGCAGCCCCAGAATTCACCGACCAATACGGTTCAGCTGATCACCAAGTGCTTTGGCGGACCCAGCACGGTCTGGCCGCAGAAGGACGACAGCGTATTGCTCAACGTGCGGGCGCCCCAGTACCTGGAAGCGGTCAAATACCTGAACAAGTGCTATCTGGCCGGCCTGATCAATCCGGAAAACTTCACGATCTCCAAGAACGAAGTTTTCTACGACATCGCTGAGCGCGGCCAGGTTTTCATGCACATCGGCCACGGCTACTCGATCTACAGCGCGACCAAGAAAGGCCAGTCCGCCGATGCCATGTACTGGCCGATTGCCTTCCCGGTTGGCACAGGCGTCAAGAGCACGGACATCAAGTTCCGCGACTTTGACCGCTCCACGGTCAGTACCTATTCCGGCTTGTTCGTCATGAAGGACACCAAGTATCCGGACCGCTGCATCGATTTCTGCACCTTCATCGCTTCGGACGAAGGCCAGATGCTGCAGCGCGAAGGCCTCGAGGGCAGCTCCTACAACATGGTCAACGGCCTGATGGTCTATACCGAGCAGCGCACCAAGCTGGAGATGGAAGACCCGCAGAAGCCGGCCCTCGTCCTCGGCTTGCGCCATCCGGCGTTCCAGTTCGGCACCATGTCCAAGGTCAACGCCATGTTCCGCTACATCCGCGGCGGCGTACAGCCCCCTTACGGCGAATGGTGCAAGATCCAGGCCAATTACCTCCAGAATGAGCGCATCTACGACCTGACCGTGATGCTGCAGAAAGAGGAGGATATCGTCCTGCGCACCAAGGTTTACGAAGTGTGGACGAAGGCCCAGCCGCTGATGATCCTGGCCACCAGCCAGGCGGAGTGCGTCACCGCCTATAACAAGTGCATCGCCGAAATGGAGCAGACCGGATTGAAGGATCTGGAAAAGATCTACTCGGCCAGCTTCAAGAAGTGGAAAGCCAAGGGCATCGCCCTGCCTTGACCGGAAGCTGATCCCCAGGGCAGCTGGTCTGCCGGATGAATGAACATGGTCGGACGGAAGCTGCGGGGGCCGGTCTCCTGCAGCTTCCGACCGAAGCGCCGACCATATCGAGAGGGTGGGATTATGGAAAACACCATCGCCAAACGCAAGGACAATCTGTTCAAGGTCCTGTGGCGGCAACGCTACCTGCAGGCTATGATCCTGCCGATCCTTGTCTGGCTGGTCCTGTTCAAATATTTGCCGATGCTGGGCATTCAAATTGCCTTCAAGAACTATAAGCTGGCCCTGGGCATCTGGGCCAGCCCCTGGAAAGGACTGGACAATATCAAGGAAGTCCTGAACGACGTCAACATCTACAAGGCCGCCCTCAACACGATCGGCATCAGCGCCATGAAACTGGTCTTCTATTTCCCGGCGCCGATCATCTTCGCCCTGATGCTGAACGAAGTGCCCGGCCACCGGCTCAAGCGGGTCCTGCAGACGGTCAGCTATTTCCCGCATTTCATCGCCTATTCGGTCGTTGCCTTGATGGTGACCCTGTGGCTATCACCGTCCACCGGATTTGTCAACAATGTCCTGCTCAATCTCGGGCTGGTCCAGCAGCCGATCCTTTTCCTGGGTATCGCCGACGCCTTCTGGTGGATCGTCCTGGTGGTCGAGCTCTGGAAAAACATCGGCTGGGGGTCGATCATCTACCTGGCGGCGATCACCGGCGTCGACCAGAACCTGTATGAAGCGGCAACAGTCGACGGCGCCGGCCGATTCAAGAAGATCCTCCATATTACGCTGCCCTGCATCCGATCGACGATTGTGGCGCTGTTCATCCTGCAGGTGGGCAATATTTTCCATGGCGCCAATTTCGACCTGTGCTATCTACTCGGCAACTCGCTGAATGTCACGCGCTCGGACATCCTGGAGACCTATGTCCTGCGCATTGGCATCTCGATGGCCCGCTTCTCTTACGGCACAGCGGTCGGCCTGCTGCTGAGCATCATTTCCATGGCGCTGGTCCTGACGGCCAACAGCATCAGCAAACGCGCGCTGGGGGAGGGATTGTTTTGATTATCCATACTGCCGAAATCAGCTCGGCCAAGAGCCAGGCCATTCCAGTCGCCCACACCCGGAAGCGCTCGAAGCTGTTCCGTCGCCTGGACGGTTTCCAGATCTTTTGCGTCATCGCCTTGATCATCATGACCTTTGTGATCGTTTACCCGTTCTACAACTGCATCGTCCTGTCCTTCAACGACGGCCTGGACGCCATGTACAACGGCCCGATCTACTTCCTGCCCCGCGTCCCGACGCTGGAGAACTACCAGGAGATCCTGTCCACGCCGCTGTTCCTGACTTCGTCGCGCAATACGGTCGGCCGTACGGTCATCACGACCGTCTGCTCGCTGTTCATCATCTCGATGTTCTCCTATGCCATGATGCACAAGAAGGTCAAGTTCCGCAAGTTCTACCTGATTTTCGCCCTGATCACCATGTACTTCAGCGGTGGCCTGGTGCCGACCTTCCTGGTCATCCGCAACCTTGGCCTGTACGATAATTTCCTGGTCTATGTCCTGCCGGGCTTGTTTAATATGTTCTATGTCATGGTCAGCATGACTTTCTTCCGGGCCATCCCCGATGAACTGGAAGAAAGCGCCCTGCTCGACGGCGCCAACGAATTCCAGATTTTCCTCAAGATCATCATCCCGGTTTCGACGCCGCTGCTGGCCGCCCTGGCGATCTATGTCGGCGTCAGCCAGTGGAACTCCTGGTTTGACAGCATGATCTACACCAGCAACGAGAATCTCGAGGTCCTGGCCCACCAGTTCGCCAAGATGGTCCTCAGCCAGCGTTATCTGGAGAGCGCCACCGAATATGCCGGTGCGGACGTCGAGCTGATGATGAACCTGCGCGGCGCCACTTCCAACTCGCTGCAGGTCGCCGCCCTGGCGGTCACGACCTTCCCGATCATCGTCATCTATCCTTTCCTGCAGAAATATTTCGTCAAGGGCATCATGCTGGGGTCCGTCAAAACCTGACGCGGCCGGCTTCCTGCCAGCTGACGGCTGCTGCGGCCTTGCCGGCCGACAGCGGCGGATCTATCGAGGAGATTTGAAATGAGCGAAAAACTGCGTATCGGCATCTGCGGCTGCGGCCGCTTTGTCCGCAACTTCATCCCCCTGTTCCAGGCCCACCCCTATGTGGCTTCGGTCGCCCTGACCGACCTGCTGCCGGAACGGACGCAGGCTCACGCCAAAGAGTTCGGCATCACTGAAACCTATGCTTCCTATGAAGACATGCTGAAGAGCAAAACCATCAATGCCGTTGCCATCTTCGCCCAGCGCCACTTGCACGGCCCGCTGACCATCGCCGCCCTCAAGGCCGGCAAGCATGTTTACAGCGCGGTGCCGGTCGCTTCGACCATCGAGGAGATCGCCGAAATCGAGCGGCTGGTCCGCCAGACCGGCCTGACGTTTTCGATGGGTGAGACCGGCCATTACCGGCCGTGCAGCGTCTTCTGCCGCCAGAAGCTGAAGTCGGGCGAAATGGGCGACTTCGTCTACGGCGAGTCGCAATACAATCACGACATGCGCCATTTTGATTATAAATACTCGGGCGGCGAAAACTGGAAACAGGTCGCCGGTGTCCCGCCGATGCTCTACCCGACGCACTCGACCGGCATGATCCTCTCTTCGACCGGCTCCTATGCGGTCAAGGTCGCGGCCTTCGGCTACATCGATCAGGTCGGCGACGATATTTTCGGACGCGGCAAGAACCTGTGGGATAATCCGCTGTCCAACACCACCGCCCTGCTGTATCTGAAGAACGGCGGCATCGCCCGCATCAACGAGAACCGGCGGATCGGCTGGTACGGGCCGATGTCTTATATCCCCTGCTTCAACGGCACCAAGGCTTCCTACGAATTTTCGGTTTTCCAGCATACCTATGTCCGGTTGGACGGGCAGGCTGCCGTTTATGAGGATGTCAGCCCGTTGCTGAATCCGCCGGAAATGGAAGCGCACCGCGGTCTGGACGATTTCGGCCAGGGTGTGGTCAGCAACAAATGGTGCAATACCTTTGCGCCGGTCCAGAATACCGCCCGGCTGCCGGAGTCCTATATCGGCCTGCACGACGGGCATGGCGGCACGCACAAGTATATGGCCGACGACTTCTGCAAGGCGGCGTACACCGGCAAACTGTCGCCGACCAACATCTGGGTGGCCGCCCGCTACAACATCCCGGGCCTGGTGGCCCACCAGGCGGCGCTGCGCGGCGGCGACACCCTGCCGGTGCCGGACCTGGGCGATCCGCCGGCCGGTCAGGAAGTTCTGGAGTCGGATTCCTGATTGGTCATTCTGACATAGATGGAAATGCAATTTCGACATTATAATCTGTCAAAATGGCAGATTGACACACACCGGGTCACTTGCTATAATCAAACCTGACTGGTGATGCCAGTCGAACAAAGGTGTTCAGCCGTCAAGGCAGAACACCTTTTTATATATCTGGCGACTGGATGTTCATCAGATCCGGTCTATTGGCAAGCAAGGGCGCTTTCAGATCAAAATGAAAGTGTCTTATTTTTTAGTTGCATATTTACCCACGAAACAACGACCGGAAGCGGTCGGAAAATGACCCAAGGGGGGATCAATCATGACAACCATCAACTCCGGAGACACCGCCTACATCCTGGTCTGCAGCGCCCTCGTCCTGCTGATGACGCCGGCGCTGGCCTTTTTCTACGGCGGCCTGGGCCGCCGCAAGAATGTGCTGAACACGATGATGTCCTCGTTCACGATCATCGGGATTTCATCGGTCATGTGGGTCCTGGTCGGGTACAGCCTGAGTTTCGGCCCGGACCGCGGCGGCATCATCGGCAGCCTGAGCTGGTTTGGCATGAACGGCGTCGGCTGGGAGCCCAACGCGGATTACGCCGGCACCATCCCGCATCTGGTTTTTGCCATATTCCAGATGATGTTCGCGATCATTACACCAGCCCTGATAACCGGCGCGGTGGCGGAACGGATGCGCTTCCCGGCCCTTATGGCTTTCACGCCGCTCTGGCTGCTGGGCGTCTATTACCCGCTCGCCCACATGATGTGGGGCAAGGGCGGCCTGCTGAACAGCATCGGCGCCGTGGACTTCGCCGGCGGCAATGTCGTGCATATTTCATCGGGCGTCTCGGCCCTCGTCCTTTGCCTGATGCTCGGCAAGCGCAAGAACCACGGCCTGGTCAAGATGGTGCCGCACAATGTGCCCTTTGTCCTGCTGGGCGCCGGTCTCCTCTTCTTCGGCTGGTTCGGCTTCAACTCCGGCAGCGCGCTGGCGGCCAACGGCCTGGCGGCGCATGCCTTCCTGACCACCAATACGGCCGCTGCCTGTGCCATGCTGTCCTGGATGATCCTCGAGATGATCGTCAACAAGAAGGCGACGGCTCTCGGCGCCGCCACCGGCGCGGTTGTCGGCCTGGTTGCCATCACCCCCGGCGCCGGTTTCGTGCCGGTCTGGGCTTCGATCATCATCGGCGCCTGCGTCAGCCCGCTCTGCTGGCTGGCCGTCAGCTGGCTGAAATCCAGGCTGGGCTACGACGACGCGCTGGACGCCTTCGGCTGCCACGGCATCGGCGGCATCTGGGGCGGCCTGGCCACCGGCTTGTTCACCCAGAAATCCATTAATGCCGCGGCCCGGTTCAATGGCCTGTTCTTTGGCGACACCGGCCTGATCCTGGCTCAGCTGCAGGCGATCGGCCTGACCATCGCCCTGTCGGTTGTCGGAACTTTCGTCATTGTCAAGGCCGTCAGCCTGGTTACCCAGCTGCGGGCAGCACCGCGTGAAGAAGCCGACGGCCTGGATGGTTCGCAGCACGGCGAGTCCGCCTATCCGTCATTCATGGGCCTGGATTGAACCCGCAGCCGGCAAGCTGTCCGGCAGAAGGAAGGAGCATGCGATTATGAAAAAGATCGAAGCCATTATCCGTCCGTCCCGTCTCGAAGAAGTGAAAGCCGCTCTCAAATCACTCGACCTGGGCGGCATTACGGTCAGCCAGGTCATGGGTTGCGGCCGCCAGAAGGGATTTACGGAAATTTACCGCGGCACCCAGATCGACATCAACATTCTGCCCAAGATCCGGATCGAGATCGTCGTGCCGGACGAAGCGGAAGAACTGGTCATTGAGTCGATTGTCGAAGCCGCCCGGCTGGACGAGATCGGCGACGGCAAGATCTTTGTCTACGATGTCCAGGAGGCGGTCCGGATCCGGACCGGCGAACGGGGCCAGCGAGCACTTTAAGCAGCGATGGATTTTATATAACCGGGAAATAGGGGATCTGCCTGAGGCAGGTCCCTTTTGCTGCAGCAGCAGACCCGGTTGGCCTGGCTGATCGAGCTGCCGACCGGCCATGATTCTGCTAATTCCGATTCAATATGATAAAATGGAATACAGGTAAATCGGAGTCGCTTGTTGGCGCATGCTTCATTTCAGCCAAGGCCTTTGGGATATGAGGTGACCGACATGATTGATGATTCTGAATCTCCTTTTGAACCGAAATCGGACGACAACCGTCTGTCCGGCGAGCAAACATCAGAACAGGCATCCGAACAATCAGCTGAGCATATATCTGATCCAACATCCGCAGATCAACCGCCTGCCTATCAACCGCCGGCCGGCCGGCGCAGCCTGGCCTGGCTGGTTGCGTTCTGTCTGGTTTTATCCGGCATCGGCGGCCTGGCGGGCGGCTACCTGGCGATCCGGATCTTCCCGGCTGAACTGCTGCCGACTCCAACCACAGCCGCACCGAACGCGACATCCACCGCTGCAGCCAAGGCGACGCCAACCGCTGCACCAACGGCGCCGACCACGACGGGAACCCTTTATCTCAATCCGGTCAGCATTGTTGAAATCGCCAGGATCGCTTCGCCTTCGGTAGTTGTCATTACCACGGAAACCCTTGTGACTAGCCAGAACCTGCAGCAATACGTCACGGCTGGCGCCGGCAGCGGCGTCATTTATACCGCTGACGGATTGATCATGACCAACAACCATGTCATCGCCGATGCCCAGAAAATCACGGTCCAGCTGGCCAGCGGCGAATCGTTCCCGGCCACCCTGATCGGCACTGATGTCCAGATGGACATCGCGGTTCTGAAGATAGCCGCATCCGGTTTGAAACCGGCGGTCATCGGCGATTCTTCCCGCCTTGCGGTCGGCGACCAGGTCGTGGCGATCGGCAATCCGCAGCAATAAGCAGATCACGGTGACGATGGTTCTGCAGGAAGAAAAACCAATATCCGCGAAATAGTATAGGTTGTCAAGCCGCAAAACTATTTGGCTAGTCTGGTCTTATTTTCGTGCGCCTAAGAAAGAAGGCCTGCCCTTCTTCAGGACAGACCTCCAGAACGGACGCGCTATTTGGCTGGGACAGGCAGAGCGGCCGGGATTTGATGTTTGCTCAAACGGCTCAGCTCAGCTTGGTGAACTGCGGCAGGTAATCCTTGTTTTGCAGCATCATTTCGTCGTCCATCTGCTTGATCTCGGCCAGGCTGAGCTCCGCGGATGTCAGCGGATCGAAAGCCACGGCATGGAAAACCTTGCGCGGATCGCCTTCGATGGCAGCTTCGACAGCCAGTTCTTCGCAGCGGGCGCCGATGTTGTTCAGGATGGCGAGCTGGGCGGGCAGGGCGCCGACATGGATCGGCTCCAGGCCGTGCCTGGAGGCCAGGACCGGCACTTCGACGCAGCAGCCTTCGGGCAGGTTGTCGATCAAGCCGAAGTTGCGGACATTGCCGTTGAATTTGTACAGCGTGCCGTCGCCGATCGTGGCGTTGAAAATGTAGGCGGCATACTCATGGCCGCGCTGCAGGTCGATCTTGTCCTGGGCCAGCCACTTGTCGATCTCGTCGCGCCAGTTGTCTTCCCGTTGGAGATAGGAATCCAGAATATAGCCATAAACGCCGGGATTCCAGTTCGTGCCATGGGTGCAGTATTTTTCGATCAGTTCCGGACGCTTGCGGAACCAGGCGTTGTACTCGGAATTGTGACCGCTCGATTCGGTGACATAATAGTCAAGGTTCAGGAACATTTCGTTGCGGACCAGCTCCTGCTGATAAATCTCTGGCTTCTCGACGGCGGCGCGGATCAGCGGATAGGCGTCCTGGCCCTTCCAGCGATAATCCAGGTACCAGGCCTGGTGATTGATGCCGGCGCTCAGGTAGGTGACTTCCTCCATTGGCGCGCCAATCCACTTGGCCAGCATTTCGGCCGTACCTTGCACGCTATGGCAAAGACCGGTGACCTGGACCTTGCTCTGGCCCTGCATGGCGCGGCACAACATGGCCATCGGGTTGGTATAGTTGAGGAAAATAGCCTGCGGGCAGTATTTCTCGATGTCCCGGCAAATGTCGAGCATGACCGGAATGGTGCGCAAGGCACGGAAAATGCCGGCCGGCCCGCGGGTATCGCCGACGTTGATGTCCACACCGTACTTTTTCGGGATTTCGATGTCATGCCGCCAGACCTGGACGCCGCCGGCCAGGATGGTGCAGACTACGCCTTCGGCGCCGGTCAGGGCTTCCGCCCGATCCATCGTGGCGACAACCGTGGCGGAATATTGCCCTTCGGCAACAATCCGTTCGCCCGCCCGCTTGATATAGGCCAGACGCTCGGCATTGATGTCCATCAGGGCGATGGTGGCATCGGAAAAGGCCGGGAAGGACAGGATGTCCCGGACCAGGCTGCGGGTGAAGCCGAAACTGCCGGCTCCGATAAAGGCGATTTTCGTCATGTTGGCACACTCCTTATATAATCATGCTGGCTGGCTATCGGCAGGCATCCGGATGGGAGGCGACGCAAGCCGTATCTTTCTTCATTCTACTGGATCAGAAAAACCGATCAATGGAATCCTGCTATGCAGATATGGTACAATGCTTGATAATAGCGAGGAGAACAGCCGTGAAACCAGTATTGTTGCGAGAATTCATTGACCGCTCCGATCTGCGCGTCTACCAGTGCGGCGAGCAGGAATGCCTGCCCGGCCATGCCTGGGGACCCGGTGTGCGCGACCACTACCTGATTCATTTTATCCTGTCCGGCCAGGGCATCTTCGTCAGCGAGGGGCAAACCCGCCATTTGTCGGCCGGCCAGGGATTCCTGATCTGCCCGGAACAAACAACCCTGTACCAGGCGGACTTCACCGACCCCTGGCATTATGTCTGGGTCGGCTTCAACGGCGCCAAGGCGGCGGAGTATCTGCGGCTGGCCGGCCTGACGGAGCGGACGCCGATCCTGGGCAACCCCGATCCCTCTGATCCGCGGGCGTCAGCCTGCCGGTCCTGCTTCACCGGCATGGCCGCAGCGCGCAGCCTGCGCCGCAGCCGCGACCTGCAGATCCTGGGCCAACTGCATTTGTTGCTGGCTGGCTTGGCCGAGGCCAATCCGGTGCCGTCGGCGGATGAGGACCAAATGGACCGCCAGGCGTGGTATGTCCAGCAGGCGACGGATTTCCTGGCCATGAACTATTCGCGGCGGATCGGCATCAGCGACCTGTCCCGTCAGCTGGGACTGGATCGCAGTTACTTCGGCGCCATCTTTCACCAGCTGACCGGACTGGCGCCGCAGCAATACCTGCTGCGCCTGCGTATGGAAAAGGCGGCCGGACTGTTGGTGCGCAGCCAGCTGCCGGTCTCGTCGGTCGCCCGCTCGGTCGGTTATGAAGATCCGTTGCTTTTTTCGCGCATGTTCCGCCGGGTGCATGGCCTGTCCCCCAGCGAGTACCGCCGCCGTCAGGCCAGCCAGATCGGCTGAGTCCAGGAC
>JAEXPB010000119.1 GCA_023438965.1 Bacillota bacterium
CGATGACCTTGTTGGGCGGGGATTACACGATTGATGAGGTTGCCGTAAAAGTGGGTTTTGACTCGGCTGTCTATTTCCGGCGCGTTTTTAAGGATATCATGGGGAAGTTGCCGTCGGAATTTAAAAAACAGCTGCAGTTCGAATATGCATGATTGCTCTGCCTAATCCAACAAGCCGATCGCCTGGTACCATTTGCAATGTTCCAGCAGCTCTTCCTTGTTCTTGACCTGAAAGAATTCGAATATCTTGTTCAGCCGGTAGTTAAAACCGCTGTCGGAGATGAAAAGGCTTTCGGCCAGTTTACGATAACTGATGTCATGAACGAGTCCCTTGATGATTTTCAGGTCCAGCTCGGATGATTTGGCGCACAATTTGTCCAGGCAATCGATGGTTTGAAAGTCTTTTCTGGAATAGATCGGACTTTCCGGCAGCGGCACCGAAGTGGCCGGCTGCGAAGCGGCGGTTCGTTTCAGGGTGCTGCTGCCATACACGATCGGGCATTCAATATCGATATCCAGCGAGAGAATCTGCGGATTGCGATAAAGGATCAGGCAGAGCAGAATGGCTTGGCGGCCGATTTCCTCGATATTCAGATTGACGGTGGTCAGTCGCATGCGCAGCCGACTGGTGATCAGGTAATTGCCAAAACCGGTGACCATCAGATCCTGCGGGATCCGAATACCGAGGCTGACCGCCCGGGATAGAAAAATGATTGCCGCGGTGTCATTGGCAAACATAACCGCATCAAACTGGTGGGCGTCGCGGGTGAATCTTTCCATGCTTTCCAGATAACCGGATTTGAAGGTATAAATGAAATCCTTGTTGAAGATGCGATGCTGGCGCATACCGGTGACATAGCCGACATAACGCTTGATATCGGTCGCCGAATTGAAGGTTGAGCCGACCAGGGCGATTTTGCGCGCGCCGCTGTCATAAAGGTGGCCAACCAGGTCAATCATGACCAGGTCGCGATTCAAGGTGATCGAACTGATCGGGATCCCCGGTACGCTGATGTTGTTGCTGGCGATAATCGGGCGGATTCGCCGATCATTGAAATAAATGGTGGCCACTTGTTTCTGCCAGGGGACGATCGAGCCGACGAAAATGACCGGTATAATATCGGGATTCAAGGAATCGGCACTGTGACTGGCGACAAAAGACTGGACTTTTGGCAGCTCATCCATGCCGCAGACCATGATCTCCACCTTCAGCTGATGCCGGCGTGCCTCGTTTTTCATTTCCGCGATAACCCGGAGGGTCCAGCTGGTGGTGTAGAAAGATCGCTCGATAATGACACAGATCGTATTGCTCATGAATTATCCTCAAGCACGTCAGGAACGGACTGGTGTCCGGGCCGGCGATTTGGTCGAATGCTGGATTATTTCTAAATAAATTATATATTTTATCACCGAATGTTGTAAAGAGCAATCCCTAAAATGTCATTTTGTACTTAACAAATCTTTGTAGGAAAAGGCACTGCTTTTTGTCTATAATGAACTTGATCGATGTTCGAACCGTCAATCCAGCCGAAAATCAAATCATATCCAAGATCCGAATCTACTGTGAGGAAAGCGATGAAAGAGTCAACACGCCGTTCTTTGAGCATTGATGGAGGTCATGGCGGACGCCAGAGTCTGAAAAGAGACCTTTACCTGAACCGGACTTTGTACTTGCTATTTATACCGGCTATCTTCTACTTTGTTATTTTTCGCTATGTGCCGATCATCGGCAATATCATTGCCTTTATGAATTACCGGCCCGCGCTGGGCTTTCTCAAGAGCGACTGGGTCGGTCTGGACAACTTTGTCCGGTTTTTCAAAAGCCCGTTCGCCATGCGCACGATCCGCAATACGGTGGTGCTCAATGTGCTGCTGCTGATCTTCGAATTCCCGGCGCCGATCATTTTCGCCCTGCTGCTGAACGAGATGAAGACCAACGCCTACAAGAAGACCATCCAGACCATCAGCTATTTGCCCCACTTCATTTCCCTGGTGGTCATCTGCGGCATCGTGCAGCTTTTTGTCCAGTCCACGGGCATTGTCACCCAGATCATGAGCTTTCTTGGCTTAATTGAACCGAAGGATCTGCTGGCGGAGGCCGAATCCTTCCGCCTGGTCTATGTCTTGAGCGAAATCTGGGCCTCCTTCGGCTGGAGCAGCATCATCTACCTGGCCACTTTGTCCAATGTGGACGTCAACCTCTATGAAGCGGCCGAAATCGACGGCGCCGGCCGGCTGCGGAAGATCTGGCATGTCACGGTGCCGGCCCTGGTTTCGGTGATTATCGTCCTGCTGATCATGCGCATCGGCCGGATCATGTCCATGGGCACCGAGAAGATCATCCTGCTCTACCGGCCGGTGACCTACGAAACGGCAGACACGCTGTCCTCGTATGTTTATCGGGTCGGTCTGCTGCAAGCCAATTACAGCCTCGGTTCGGCGGTGGATATCTTCAATTCGATCATCAATGTCACCCTGTTGGTGACAGCCAATAAATTGGCCAGAAAAACGACGGGCGAAAGCCTGTTCTGACCGGGGGGACATAGCAATGGCTTTGCGAAAAAGTATCGGGGACTACCTGCTGGACAGCTTCGTCTATCTTACGGTGACGCTGTTGGCGCTCATCTGCCTGTATCCGATGCTGCATGTGGTTTTTTCATCCATCAGTGATGGTGAAAGATTGTATTTCCATTATGGTCCGGTTTTCTATCCGCAGGGCTTCTCCCTGCATGGCTATGCAATCATTCTCGCCAACGAGGGCGTCTGGACCGGTTATCTGAATACCCTGATCTATGTGATCTTCGGCACGCTGATCAACATGCTCATGACCGTGATCACCGCCTATGTCTTATCGCGGCCGTCATACCGGCTGAAAAAGATCTTCACCTTCTTCGTCGTCCTGACCATGTATGTCTATGGCGGCATGATCCCCAATTTCCTGCTGGTCAAATACCTTGGCCTGCTGGATACGCGGTGGGCGCTCCTGATCCCGAACGCCATCCTGACCTGGAATCTGATCATCCTGAAGACCAACTTCCAAAGCGTGCCCTATGAGCTGGAAGAAGCGGCAATTATCGACGGCGCCGGCCATATCCGGCTGCTGACCCGGATTGTCATGCCGGTGTCGAAAGCCTCGCTGGCGGTCATGGTCCTGTTCTATTCGGTTTATCACTGGAATGGCTG
>JAEXPB010000011.1 GCA_023438965.1 Bacillota bacterium
GAGCTGCATCCCGGCATGAATCTGTCAATCCGTGAACTGGCCGAACTTTGTTTTCTCAGCGAATCGACTTTCCGACGCAAATTCCGCCAATATGCCGGCCAGTCGCCCCTGGCCTACCGCAACGCCATCCGGGTCCGCAAAGCCGGCGAACTGCTGGCCAGCGGCTTGTATACGGTCGATGCCGCCGCCGAAGTGCTGGGATTCACCGACGCCTCGCATTATTACAAAACCTGCCGCCGGCTGCAGTCCGATCCGGCTCAGCAGCGCACGTAAATCAGCCCTTGACGGCGCCGATCATGACGCCTTTGACGAAGTATTTTTGCAGGAATGGATACAGGCACAGGACCGGCAGGGTTGCGACAACAATGCAGGCATACTTGATGATGATGTCCAGCGAGGTGCCGAAATTGTCGCTGCCGCCCAGCATGCTGTCCGTGCTGTTGGCGATCAGGATCTCGCGCAGGATCACCTGCAGCGGGAATTTCGCCCGGCTGTTCAAATAGATCATCGCGTTGAACCAGGCATTCCAGTGGCCGACGGCGTAAAACAGGACCATGACGGCCAGCACCGCTTTGGAGATCGGCACGACGATCCGGAACAGGATCTGGAAGTCATTCGCGCCGTCCAGCTTGGCCGATTCTTCTATACTGTCCGGCAAATCGAGGAACGATGTCCGCATGATGATCATGTTCCAGGCGCTCATTGCCCCCGGCAGGATCACCGCCAGCCGCGAATCATAGAGGCCCAGCCCTTTGACGATCAGATACGACGGAATCAGGCCGCCGGAGAAGAACATCGTGAATACAATGCCCATCATGATCGTTTTTTTAAGCAGGAAAGATTTGCGGGACAGGGCGTAAGCGGCAAACAGCGTCAGGACCATGTTGATGCCGGTGCCAACCAGCACATAGAAGATTGTATTGGCATAACCGGAATAGATCAGGGCATTCTTGAAGACCAGCTTGTAGCCGCCGGTCTCCCAGCCCAGCGGCCAGAAGAGGGCGCCGGCATGGGCCGAAATCAGGTCCGGGTTGCTGAACGAGGCAAAGACCACATAAAGAAACGGATAAACCGTCACAAAAATCAAGCCGGCCATCAGCACGGCATTGCAGCCATCAAAGAGCCGCTCGCCGGGATTCCTTCGATAATTCACGGTTCGCCTCCTACCACAGGGATGTTTCATTGACTTTCCGGCTGATCGTGTTGGCCAGGACCAGCAGGAAACAATTGATCATCGAATTGAACAGGCCGACCGCTGTGCTGTAGCTGAAATTGAACTCCAGCAGGCCTTTGCGGTAGACGAACGAGGAGATGACATCACCGGTCTCGTAGGTGGCCGGATTGTAGAGCAGGATGATTTTCTCGAATCCGACATTCATGATCTGGCCCATGGCCAGGATCAGCAGGATGACGATTGTCGGCGTAATGCCGGGCAGCGTGATGTGCAGGACCTGGCGGAAACGTCCGGCGCCGTCCATGGTGGCCGATTCGTACAATTGCGGGTCGATGCCCGCCAGGGCAGCCAGGTAGATGATGCTGTTCCAGCCCAACTGCTGCCAGATGCCGCTGCCGACATAGATGGTCCGGAACAGGCTGGGCTGCATCAGCAGGTTTTTATCCGGGCCGCCCAGACGGGCGACCAGGTCGGTAATGACGCCGCTGGTGGCGGTAAAATCGACGATCATGCCGCAGAGGACCACCATCGAGATGAAATGCGGCAGATAGGTAGCCGTCTGAATGATATTTTTAAAACGGCGGCCGCGGATTTCATTCAACAGCAAGGCCATCAGGATCGGGGCCGGAAAGCCAAAGACCAGCGAGTAGCCGCTGATCAGCAACGTGTTTTTCAGGATGCGCAAGAAATAGTAGCTGCCGAAGAAGTCGCGGAAGTTGGCCAGGCCGATCCAGCGGCTGTGCAGGATGCCTTTCAAGGGGGCAAAATCTTCAAAGGCAATAATCACGCCGTACATCGGTGCATAGTGGAAGATCAGGTAATAGGCCACCACCGGCAGCAGCATGATATAGATATATTTATTGGCGCGGATGTCCCTGGCCACCTTGGTTCGGAAACCGGCACCGGCTTTGCCGCCGGGCTTCTGATCGGCGGACAGGGCAATATTCGACTGGAGATCCATGCGATCGTCCCTTTCATTACGGGTGAAAGCCAGGGAAAAGCGGGGGAAGCGATTAACCGCCTCCCCCACCCGGGTCGGCCTGACTAGCCTTAACGCTTGTAGTAGCGGTCCAGGGCTTCCTGCTGGATCTGAAGGGCTTTGTCAATGCCCATCGTCTTCAGCTGGGCCTGGTAATTGGCAAAGGTATCCAGAGCTTGCGTGCCCATAACGAATTTCAGGAATTGTTCGTCGACATAAGTATTGATGTCGCTCATGATCTTGGCGTATTCGCTGCTCTTGTCGCTGGCAATGGTGACCGGCGGCAGGCCGGCCGGGCGGGTGGTCTTGCCCCAGAGGGCCTTGCCTTCAACCACGCGTTTTTCGGCATCCGCGCCATATGTCTTGTACAGGGCGAGCCGGGTCGCGAAGTCGCCGGACCCCCACCAGATATATTTCTGCATGGCTTGCTGCGGCGTCAGTCCGGCGGTGTCCTTGGCGATCTTGTCGGTGAACTGGTACTGGTTGTTCACGACATCATAACTGGTGCCCTTGACGCCCCAGTTGACCAGGAGGTCGCCTTCTTCGCTGTAAGTGTAATCCAAGTACTTGATCGTCTCCTCCTGATGCTTGTTGGCGGTGGTAATCGTCGGCAGCGTACTGTTGTAGGGCATGCTCTTGTTGCCCATCGAGGCGGTGGCGCCCTTCTGCAGGGTCGGCACGGTCACGCCGACCAGGTCGAAAGCCGCGTTGGTCTTCTTGGCAGTCTGGATGTACGAACCGATGCCGCCGGCTGAAAATCCGACCCAGGCGCCGGACTTGTTGTCCAGGACCTTGGCGTCCACGGCCTTCTGGTCATTGGTCGAGAAGTCCGCGTCGAGCAGGCCTTCTTTATACCATTTGGCGAAGATGGTCAGGAAATCCTTATAGGCGGCCTCGTAAGGACCGAAGTGGGCTTTCTTGCTGCCATCTTCGTAGAAACCATAGGCAATGTCATAGGCAGTGATGAAAGCCGCGCTGGCCTTCCAATTGCTGAGCAGGCAGGTAAACGGAGCGCTGGCCTGCTTCTTGGTCTTGAAAGCCGACAGGACCGTATACCATTCATCAATGGTCGTCGGTGCGGTCAACCCCAGCTCGGTCAGCCAATCCTGGCGCAGGACAAGCCCGACTACCGCTTCATAATAGAAGTCCCGTCCGTCCGGCGCGGCGTGCACCTTGCCGTCGGCGGTCAGCGTGATAAAGGTCGGCATGCAGTAGGCCTTGCCGGAGTCAGTCTTGTAGAACCGCTCGGCGCCGGGATGCGTTGCGACAAATTTGTTGAAATTCACCGCATATTGTTCGATCAGTTTCTCATGGTCAATGATGATGCCGTCGCTGATCGCCTTTTCCGGGCCGCCATTATAGCCGGTCCAGCCATTTGAGATCAGGTCGGGCAGGGTGCCGGAGGAAATCATCAGGTTGAATTGGGTGCTTTCCTGGCCGATGGCCGGATGCTGGAACTGGATATGGATGCCGGTTTTCTTTTCCAGCTCCTGCATATACAGCGTTTCGTTCAGATCTTTGATGCCGGCGCCAGCCTGGTTGGAATCCAGTGGTTTGTACCAGGTCAGGGTCAGGGGTGAGGTGACGATCGGATAAGCCGCGGCAGCCGCCGTTGTCGCTGCGCCGGTTGTGCCGGCCGCTTTGGTGCCGGCGCTGGACGTACTGTTGGTCGCCGACTGGGCGCAGCCGACGCACAGGCCGGCGATCATGGCCACAGCCAGGATGAGCGAAAGGATCTTCTTCATAATACTCCAGGACCTCCTCAAGATTGATTGGCGCCATCTGCCTGTATTATGAACCGGACGGCCAACGGCGGCTATCGCGCGGTTTTGCCGCGATCAGCAGTTTTTTGCTTTTCCGTCCCTTGTTTTTGGCTTTTACCGCCTGAATTTTGCCTGGTCCTTTCACGAGTTTTTGCCGGATCACCGTTATTTGCCGGACGGATGCAACTCCTTGAATTTGCCGGGAGTGATTCCCTCGTATTTCTTGAAAACCCGGATAAACGAATTATCATTGCCAAAGCCGACCTGACGGGCGATCTCGCCGATATTGCCGCCGCCTTCCATGAGCAATTGCTTGGCCTGGCCGATCCGGTACTTGTTGATGTAGTCGTAGAGGCCGTCGCCGGCCTGGCGCTTGAATTGCTTGGAGATATAGGACAGGTTCATCTGGAAGCAGTCGGCGATCCGGGAGACGCTCAGATTCTCATCCTGATAGTTCTCGCGCACATAGCGGATAATGTCGTTGATGGTTTTCTGGCCCTGGCCTTTCTGTTCCTTCTGGATATCCGCGCAGGTCCGGGTTAGGATGATGTCCATTTCCTGCTTCATGTCCATGACGGTCTTGCAGCCGAGAATGCGTTCGACCGGTTTCAAGCCGCTTTGGGCGTAGTCGTCGCCGAGCATCTTGATGTCGTCCAAGGTTTTCAGGATCGTGCTGATCAGGTCGAAGATCAGGCAGCGGGCCAGGGTCAACGACAGGCGGCCGGAGGCGAAATTGATCTCGTAAACCTGGTCCAGCAGCCGGCGGGCGTTGGCCAGGTCGCCGGCGCGAATCGAATTGATCAGTTGCTGTTCGATCTCGAGCGGATAGGTGTATTTGCCGCCGCCCTGCTTGTAACCGGTAATATCGTCCAGGCGCAAAATCCGGCTGCTGCCGGCCAGCAGCCGGTAGCCCATGATCTCGACTGCCTCGGCATGGGCCGACTGGATCCCGGTCAATCCCTGGTGCGCCTGGCTGATGGCCACAGTCACGGCAATGCCGATTTCCCGGTTCAGGAAATCCATCGCTTCCCGGGCGGCGGATTCCAGGCCGGCCAGGCTTTCCGCATCCGGTTGCAGGCTGACCAGACCGGCCATGATGTCTTCCATGTCGACCAGGAAACATTGGTTGTCCCGGTTCAATATTTCTTCGAACACATTCTGCACCGCAAAACGGATGAGTTGCAGATCCTGGTCCGGATTCAACAAGCTGCTCTCCTCGATGAACAACAGGAGGACGGCAAACCGGTCGGAGCGGAAGCGGATTTCGTGCGCCGCCAGCATCTCTTCGACCGGTTCGGTGTTGTCCAGCCGGCCGCGCAGCAGCTTGGCCAGCAAATGGGCCTGCATGGTACGGTTCTGTTTCCGGAGCAGCTGGTCGGTCATTTCCTTGCTGCGGACCGTGTCGTCAATGGCATTGGAAATAAAGCTGAATTCGTTCAGCCGGGCTTCGTTCTGCCGGCCCAGGGCATGGTTCAGCTTCTGGATCAGGGCTTGGACCGGATTGTAATTGCGGCGGGTGAACAGATAAGACACCAGCGCTCCCAGCAGGGCGCTGATAATCAGGCTGACCGAGGTGAAGTTGCGGACGGCGTTGGCTTTCTGGGTGTAGACGGCCAACGGGGTAACCGCGAAATACTTCCATTGCAGGACATCGGAGGTAGTCTGCGAAACAGCTAGCCGCCCTTGCGCGGTGCGAATCCGTTCGATGCTCTCCTGCTGCGGGAATCTGTCGTAGCTCAGATCCGAATAAGCCAGGTTGGGGTTGGTCGTTGCGAACAGCATGTTGTCCTTGTCGAGAATAAACACGGTCCCGGCGCTGGTCAAAGCGATGCCTTCGGCATCCAGCAGCTTGTCCGTGCTGATCAGGAAAGCGACCGTGGCCACCGGTTTGAAGGTGACCGAGGAGATGACCTTCTCGCTGCAGACGATCAGATTTGCCGACGGTCCCGGATACAGGTAGACGGCCTTGTCGCCGGCAAGCTTCAGCTGGCCGGACAGGTCGGCATAATTGAATCCGGCTTCCTGAATCTGCGGCGAACTCAGAATACCGCTGTTGTAATAGGCGCCAGTAGTGATAAAGGCATCCTGGTTGTCCAGATAAACCAGAAAATGGTCAATGAAACCGTTGGCGGTTTGCAGAACGGCATACTTGGCAATCAGCTGGTGGACCACCAGCATGTCCGAGCCGTCCAAGGGGCCTTCATTGCTGGCCAATTCCTGGAGTACCGTGTCGCATTTGATCTGGAAGGACAGTTTCCCGATTTCCTGCAGGCGGCTGTCGACAATCTGCCGGATCTGCTGCAGCAGGACGCTGTTGGTGTTGTCGATCTCGCGCCCGATGACGCTGGCGGTACGGTAATAAATGGCAAAGCTGATTACCAGCGGTATCAGCAGCACCGACAGATAGGAAACAAGCCAATTGAACGCAACACTGCGACGCTTGAACGATATTCGCGGCATGATGTTCTGTCCTTTCATCGGATCCGGGTCAAGGAAGAGTCGCGATCATTGTATCATAATTCGTCCGGCGGCGGATTGAGCTGGTAATTCTGCGGACTGCGACCGGTATAATGCCGGAAGACGCGCGAAAAGTAGTGCGGGTCGCTGAAGCCGGCAGCATAGGCGATGTCGGCGATCGTCATCGACCGGTGCCGGTTCTGCCGGAGCAGGTTCCGTGCATACTCGATTCGTAGGCCGTTCAGATAGGCGTTGGGCGTCGTGGCCGTTTCCTTCTTGAAGCAGCGCCGGAAATGATCCGAACTGTAGGCGGTTTTCTGCATCGCCGCCATGACGCTGAAGCCGGGATCGGTCAGATTGGCAATCAGCATGTTTTTGAAACTCTCCACCACCGGATTGCGCGGCGTCTGGTTTTGCCAGCTCAGGAGCAAGGTGCGTAACGCCGCGTAGATGGCGTCCACAACCGGCAGATAATCCGCCTCTTTCTTGTGAAAGATCCGCAAGGCCATACGCAGCAGGGTCTCAGCGCTTTTCTCCACATCATCCCGGAAGACGTTGACCCCGGCCGGGAACGGTAAAATCGGATCCGTCATCCGGAGAAAGATGTCCCGGAACTGCCCCCGGGCATATTTCGCGTGCGGTACGCCCGGCGGGTGCAGGATGATGGTGCCCGGCCGGAATTCGTACTCCTGGCCGCCAATGACCGTCGTGCCTTCCCCCTCCAGATTTAGGACAATCTCCCAGTCATCATGGCTGTGGGCAGCAAAGAAGGTCAGTGAAAATGGTGAGTAGCCTACGAAACTGACAGACATCGGTCACCTCCGGCAGCCGGGCGATGCAGGTCGGCTGGCATGCGGCCGGCGGATCCTGGCGTTAAGGCTATTGGAGCACAGAAAGTCGGTTTTGTCCACCTGATGTTGCTGGGGATTTTATGCTGACGGTGGTATCCTGCGCAACGCCCTGGAAAGCAATGACCGTCGAGTACCATCTCGACGGTCATTAGAGTCTCTCTAGGACTTGAGAGGGATACCGCTCGGATATCCTGTGTTTCATTATAAACCGCAATCGTTTAAAAAACAATCCGCCGCAGGAATAATTTTGTAAAGTAATATGATGTGTTGCCATTGATAAACTGGTGACTGTGATCATGCTTGATCAGCCAGATGAGTGAAATAGCGAATGAAGTTTTACCGAAGGAGACATGAAAGATCGCCATTCAATTGATCGTTCCACATGGCTTTGAATATTTATGATGATTCCGCGGAATATGCATATTAATATTGCATAATAATACATCTTTATATTATTTTTACGTTTATAACGTGAGAACAGACTATTTTGCTGATATGATTGATAATTTAATTGTATTATTATGTATACTATGCTATAATAGCAACAACACAGGATATCAAGGCGGTTCCCTCCTTCCCCGGAAGGAGGTGGTTGCTGATGGAGTATTTAGTACTGCTGTACCTGATTCTGCTGATGATGGTATTGCTGCTGAAACGCCCCGATAAGCAATGACCGCCGAGCACCACCTCGACGGTCATTAGTTTCTCTAACTGACTAGAGAGGGATACCGCTCGGATATCCTGTGTTTTCATTATAAACTATAACCTATTTTAAAGCAATACCTATATAGTAAAATAAACCTTTTCCCGACGATCACCGAACCCTTCATCACTTTGCCGCAAAAACCGGCCCAGGGTTCACCTTTTCCGGCCCGGCCATTTTTTCACATTCATTTGACCCTTACCCGGCTGCGTGATACATTTTAAGCGAACTGAATCCGTCGGCCGACCGCCGAAGCTTGTGAGGGAGAGCCATTGATCACGTCCATCATGAACATTATCCGCGAAGCTGGCAGCCGCATGATCCAACTGCAGCAGCCGGAAGTCTATACCAAAACCGGACATGCGAATTTCGTCACCGCCGGCGACTTGCAGGTCCAGCAGTTCCTGATCGACGAACTGGCAGCCCTCCTGCCGGAGTCGCAGTTTTTCGCCGAGGAGAAAGAAGATAATGTCTTGACGGAGGCCTATACCTGGGTTATCGATCCGATTGACGGCACGCTCAACTATATGCGCGGCCGCAGTTGTTCCAGCATTTCCATCGCGCTGCTCCAGGACCGGCATCCGGTGCTGGGCTTTATCTATAACCCTTACCTGCAAGAATTATTCCATGCCGAAGCCGGCCGGGGCGCCTGGCTGAACGGCCAGCCGATCCGGGTCTCGGATATGCCTTTCCGGCAGGCGGTGGTCAGTTTCGGGACCTCGCCTTATTACGCTGATCTGGCGGCGAAGACCCTTGCCGCGGCACAGCTCTTTTTGCGCCAGGCCGCGGACCTGCGCCGCACCGGCTCGGCGGCCATCGATTTGTGCGACGTCGCCTGCGGGCGCAGCGATGTGTTTTTCGAGATGCGCTTATCGCCTTGGGATTTCGCAGCCGGTTCCCTGATCGTCACCGAAGCGGGCGGCGTCTTTGGCATGCCGGAACCCGGCGATGTCCGTTATGACCGGCCCGGACCCGTCCTGGTCGCGGCGCCGGGCTGTTTCGAGCCGGCCCGGCAGATCCTCGCCGCCGTCCAATGAGCAAGCTGCGGGCCAGGCTGTACAGCAAGCCGTATGGCAGCACCTTGCGGGCCTGCTATCTGGGCTACATCACCCAGGCGATCAACAATAACCTGGCGCCGCTGCTATTTGTCATTTTTCGCGAGTCCTTCCGGATCTCCTATGAAATGATCGGCCGTTTGGTCCTGATCAATTTCGGCACCCAGATCGCCGTCGACTATCTGACCGCCCGTTATGTCGACCGGATCGGTTATCGTCCGGCCCTGATCGCCGCACACATTTTCAGCGTGGTCGGACTGGCCGGACTGGGCATCCTGCCCGGTCTGCTGCCAACGCCTTATGTCGGCCTGATCATTTCGGTTGTGATCTTCGCCATCGGCGGCGGCTTGATCGAGGTCCTGGTCAGTCCGGTCGTCGAAGCGCTGCCGGGCGATGCCAAAGCATCGGCCATGAGCCTGCTGCATTCCTTCTATTGCTGGGGTCAGATGGGTGTCGTGCTGATCACCACCCTGCTGCTGCAAATTTTCGGTGCGGGAATCTGGCGGCTGCTGCCTGCCCTTTGGGCGCTGGTACCGCTCTGGAATGCCCTGGCTTTCGTCCGGGTACCGCTGATGCCGCCGCTGGCGGACCACGAGAAAATGCCGCTGCGACAGCTGGTCCGTTCCCGGATCTTCCCGATTGCTTTGCTGCTGATGCTTTGCGCCGGTGCCGGCGAACTGACCATGTCGCAGTGGTCGTCGCTGTTCGCCGAAAAGGGTCTGCAGATCCCCAAAGTCTGGGGCGATCTCCTCGGTCCCTGCTTGTTCGCCTTTTTTATGGGCATCACCCGGAGCATCTATGGCGTCCAGGGTCATCGCATCCGCCTGAAAAACGCCCTGTTGCTCAGCTCTCTGCTCTGCGTCGTCTGCTACCTGCTGACGGTCTTTGTCCGCCAGCCGGTCTTCGCTCTGTTGTCCTGCGCGCTTTGCGGCGTGACAGTCGCCTTGATGTGGCCGGGGACTTTCAGTTTGACAGCGGCGGCCTTTCCCCGCGGCGGCACGGTCATGTTCGGTTTTTTGGCCC
>JAEXPB010000133.1 GCA_023438965.1 Bacillota bacterium
CCCTGAAGCACACTGACCAGAACATAAATCCAGATGGTCCGGCTGGTGGCCAGGCCGATCGGCAGTTCCAGCAGACCGGTCACCAGCACGACGACAAAGAGCATGGAAAACCAGGAGAACCGGTTGATGGCCTGCCGCCAGTACCGGAGCAGGAAGACGCCGCTCAGGGCGCTGATGACGGAACCGATGTACATGTAGGTATAACCGACGCCGACGGTATTGAGCACGTAAAAATTCCAGGTATTGGCATTGATGTTGGCGAAGCCGTTCCAGAGCATGACGATCAGGGCGGTCAGCAGGAATTTGCGCGAGCGGACCGGCACGATCAGAATGTCCAGGATCGAGACTTTTTTCTCCAGCCCGGTATAGGGGAATTCCTGCGGCACGGCATATACCATGAAGCCGTTGATGATGAACATGACGAAGGCCGCCAGCCGAAGGCCGGTGATGATCTGGCCCTGCCGCGGCGAACCGGCCAGTGAATCGGCGACCAGTGCCGAGGTGATGGCGGCGGCTGTGCCGACGAATGAGCTGATCATGTTCGAATACGAATAATAGATATTGCGGTCCGGCCCGTCGGGCAGGAATTTCATATGCCAGGACGTGGCGCCGGAGCCCAGCAGGGCATTGGAAACATTGCCCAGGAAGAGGAAAACCGCAAACCAGAAAGTCCGCTGATCATAATCGGCCACCAGGTACGGCATGACCGTTGTCGCCAGGACGACGCAGACATAGTAGAAAAGATGGTTGAACAGCAGCAGGGCGCGCCGCCGGCGGAACCGGCTCAGGATCACCGGCGAGAACAGGCTGAAGGCCCAGGCGATGTAGGGGATGAAGGCAATGATGCCGACCCGGACAATGTCAATGCCATTGACGGACAGAAAGCCGGTATAAAAAACGCCGCCGACGAAGACATTGGCGATTGAGGCAAAAAAAGTATTGTACAGCAGCAGGCAGCGCCCCTTGGCCCAGGCGTCGCGGAAATGGAAAACGCGGCCGAAATCCGAATAAGCCAGTTGTTCTCTCCAGGGGATCATCGTGCTGACCATCCATTTCGTCAGATTCTCCAGACTCATTTAATAACGAATCTCCGCGGTTGGCAAGCCCTGCTCGCCGTTCATCCCCAAAAACCGGCAATTATCTCCGTCACATTTCCATTGAAAAAAATTTCCTTTTCTTATAAAATGAAGAAGATAATAACCAAAAATGATCGGAGTGACTGCCATGAAAATCCTTTACGCCGAAAACTATCAATCGATGAGCCGGAAGGCCGCCAATATCCTGTCCGCCCAGATTATCCTGGAACCGGACTGCATTCTGGGCCTGGCCACAGGATCGACGCCGCTCGGGACCTATCGCCAGCTGATTGACTGGTACCGGAAGGGCGATCTGGATTTCAGCTCCTGCCATACGGTCAACCTGGACGAATATGCCGGCCTGTCGGCGGATGATCCGCAAAGCTACGCCTGGTTCATGCGGGAAAACCTTTTCAGCCAGATCAACATCAATCCGGCCAACACGCATTTGCCGGACGGCACCAACCAGGATGCCGACGCGGAATGCCAGCGCTACAACGAACTGATCCGCAGCCTGGGCGGCGTTGACCTGCAGCTGCTGGGCATCGGCCAGAACGGCCACATCGGCTTCAACGAGCCGGGCAGCGCCTTCGAGAAGGAAACCCACTGCGTGCAGCTCACCGCGAGCACGATCCAGGCCAACGCCCGTTTCTTCAAATCACCGTCGGATGTGCCGACCCGGGCCTACACCATGGGCATGAAGGCGATCATGCAAGCCCGCAAGATCCTGCTGATCGCCAGCGGCGCCGCCAAGGCGGGTATCCTGCATGAGGCCCTCTTCGGGCCGATCACGCCGCAGGTGCCGGCTTCCATCCTGCAGCTGCATCCCAATGTCACCGTTGTCGCCGACCAGGAAGCCCTGGCGGTCATCCTGCAGAAGAGACCGGATCAGGTCGGAGGCTATTCCCCATGCTGATCCGCAACGGGCTCCTGCTGGATGAGGATTTCACCTTCCGGCCAGGCAGTGTGCAGACAGCCGGCGATCAGATCAGCGCCATCTTGCCCGACCCGCCGGAAATGACGGCTGCGGCGGCCGGCCCGGCAACCGGCGGCGAGACGGTTGACGCCGACGGCTGCTATGTCGTGCCGGGTCTCGTCGACATCCATATCCATGGCTGCGCCGGCCGGGATTTTTGCGACGGCAATCCCGGCGCCCTGGATGTTATGAGCCATTACCTGGCCCGGCAGGGCGTCACGTCATTCATGCCGGCTTCGCTGGCGTTGCCGGAGGAACGGCTGACGGCGGCTTTTGCCCAGGCTGCTACTTTCAAGGAACAGCAGCCCGCCGATGCGGCCGCGCTGGCCGGCATCTATCTGGAAGGGCCTTTTTTCGCCAGGGAGAAGCGGGGCGCCCATGCGGCGGAGTATATCATTCCGATCGACAATGATATGCTGGACCGGTTGATCAACGCCAGCGGCGACCTGATCCAGGTCGCCTGCATCGCGCCGGAAATCCCGGGAGCGCTGGATTTCATCGCCCGCTGGCGGTCGCGGCTGACCTTGTCGGTCGCCCATACGACCGCCGATTATGCGACGGCGGCCGCGGCTTTTGCCGCCGGCGCGACCCAGGTCACCCATTTGTTTAACGCCATGAATCCCTTCGGGCACCGGGAGCCTGGCGTACCCGGCGCCGCTTTCGATCAGGGGGCCAATGTCGAGCTGATCTCCGACGGCATTCACCTGCATCCGGCGGTCATCCGCGCCGCTTTCCGCCTGTACGGGCCGGAGCGGGTCATTCTGGTCAGCGACGCCATGGCGGCTTGCGGCATGCCGGACGGCGAGTACCTGCTCGGTGACTTGAATGTGCGGGTTGCCGGCGGCACTGCCCGGCTCCTGAACGGCACGATCGCCGGTTCGGCGACCAACCTGATGGAAGCTGTGCGCCGCGCTGTCCGTTTCGGCATCCCGCTGGCGGATGCCCTGCGCGCAGCCACCGCCAATCCCGCCCGCGTCACCGGCCTGCGGGACCGGATCGGCACGCTGGCCGCAGGCCGGCAGGCTGACCTGGTACTCCTGAACCGCCAGCTGGAAGTTGTCCGGGTCATGCTGCGCGGCCGCTGGCTGTCCTGAGTCCGAATTCCAAAACGGCAGCCGTATGCTATAATTGACCTGACCGGGCCGGCTTCAGCCCCCGGCAACAATCAAGACCGCGGAGGCCGCTATGTCAGTCACTTCCATCAGCGAGATCACCTTCACGCTCGGGACGATCGGGATCGGCATCGTGGTTCTGACCGCATTGCTGGCCGTGATCCGGCTTGCTTCGCATATTTTGCGACGATTGGCCCGCAGCCAGGTCGCCCGGACCGACCTCGATCTGATCGGGGTGGTGGCGGAGGTTACCCACACCATCCGGCCACGGCGGCCCGGCAAGATTCGCTGCCAGACGGACCGGGGCGAGCTGGTCACCGAAGCCACCAGCGACAGCACCATCCGCAGCGGCCAGAAAGTG
>JAEXPB010000111.1 GCA_023438965.1 Bacillota bacterium
GCGATACAGCGCTTCGGCATAGCCGCGCAGCGTCATCGCGGCCGGAGAAACGGCGTGAAAGCTCTCGCCCAGCGATTGGCGGCGATGCGTGAGGCAGTTTTGAAAGACCTGCGCCACATCGTCGGCATGGACATGGTGGAGGATGCCCTGGCCGGATTCGGGGAGCGCGATCGGCTCGCCGCGGGCTATGCGGCCGAAGATCCGCGCATCGGTATTGCCGCAGGGATTGATGCAGATCCAGCCGGGCCCGGTGATATGGCCGGGCATGATGACGCTTTCCGGGAATCCATTCCGGCGATGCCGCTCATGCAGCCAGGCCTCGCAGGCCGCCTTGCCGATGCCGTAACTGCCAAAGGGCGTGCGCGGAAAATCCTCGCTGACCGGCACTTCCGCGGCCGGCCCGTGCGCCCAGACGCTGGAACAGAACAGGTAATGATCCACCTGATCCAGGGCTTCAACAACCTGTCGGGTGCTTTCGACCGTGAAACTGATCAGATCGATGACGACATCGCCCCGCAGCGCGGCGATTTTCCGGCCAAAAACGCCATTGGCTTCTTCTTGGCTGCGATCCAGGCTGATACGCTCAACGCTCTGCCAGATGCCGGAATCCTGATAGGGCTGCCTTTGCCCGCGGCTGACGGCAACCACCTCATACCCGGCGCTGACCAGGCGCGGCACGAGATAAGTGCCGATATGTCCGCTTCCGCCAATGACAATTGCCCGCATATGAATACCTCCCTCGCATGGGTCCGCCTGGGTGACGGCATTGCCAGGCCGGACCGGCCCAACGCAAGTCACGACACCAATATATCATATCGGCAGCGCTTCCGGCGCTCCAGGCTGTATAATGCAGTTAAGGAAAATACGCGTCTTGATGAGCATGCATCTCTGCCGGAAATTTCGTCGCGCAAACCGGGAACAATTCGGACCGGCCGCCGTCTAAAAGAGAAGACCAGACATGAATAACTTGCATTGGGAGGGATCGGGCTTTGGAACTGCTTAGGATTGAAGGAATCAAGAAAACGATCGGCAAGAAAAAAATACTGAACGGCTTCTCCCTGACGGTCAACGACAGCGAGATTGTCGGCTTCCTGGGCCCCAACGGCGCGGGCAAGACAACGACGATCAAGATGATCCTGGGCCTGTTCAGCATCACCGAGGGCCGGATCATGGTCTGCGGCCACGATGTGACCACCGACTTTGAGCAGGCGATGCAAAATGTCGGCGGCATTGTGGAAAATCCGGATCTGTATAAACGGATGACTGGCCGGGAAAACCTGGAGTACTTCGCTTCCATGTACCAGAATATCGATCCGGCCGGCATCGACCAGGTGGTCAACCTGGTCAAGATGTCCGCCCGCATCGACGACAAGGTGAAAACCTATTCCCTGGGCATGTGCCAGCGGATCGGCATTGCCCAGGCCTTGCTGCACAATCCCCGCCTGCTGGTTCTGGACGAACCGACCAACGGGCTTGATCCGATCGGTATCAAGGAGTTGCGCGACCTGCTCAAGTACCTGGCCAAGGAGGCCGGCGTCGGCGTCTTCATATCCAGCCATCTGCTGGCGGAGATGGAGCTGATGTGCGACCGGATCTACATCATCGACAACGGCGTGATGATCGGGGAGAAGACAATCAACCAGCTGCAGGAGCAGCACGACGACGAAATCTACCGCTACACCTTCATCACGGACGACAACACGCAGACCCTGGCCTATTTTCAGTCTCTGCAGGCCAATTGCGAGGCGGATAACGGCGGCGTGAACCTGATCATGAAGCGAACGGAGATCCCGGCCATCGTCAAGGCCCTGACGGAGCGGAATATCGGCATTTATGCCGTCAACCAGAAGCAGCGGACGCTGGAGCAGGATTTCATCTCCCTGACAACCGGTTCCAAGCAGCAGATCCAGTAACCGCGGCAAGCAAAGGAGGCAATCAGCATGCGCTTTTTGAAACAGATCAAATACGAAATCCGAAACATTCTGCGGTCCAAATTCCTGCTGATCATCGGCATCCTGGTCATTGCCGCCGGCGTGGCCGTGCCGGTCATCAGCCTGCTGTCCGCCCGGCGGAACCAGTCCAACGGCGGCATCATGCCGGTCAGCACCTATGCCGCCCGCGACCTGGCCGGCATGGACGCCATCAAGAGCAGCTCCGGCATCAGTGTCCCGGGCGGTAAAACCACGGACGTTATCACGATCAACGGCGTGACGATTCCGAACACCAACCCGTTCTACTGGTATATCCAGTCGCTGACCCAGCAGAAAAAGAGTTTTGAAGCCAATCCCAGCCAGTTCAGCAAAACGAAAACATTGGATGTGCTGCTGGAGATGATTGACGATGAAATCGCCTATTACCTGCAGTTTGCGCAATATATCACCGACTCCGGCGACTATCGCTACGAACTGTCCTGGAGCGGCACGGAGAGCCTGAACGACCGGTTCTTTTATGCGCACGACGATATTCCGCTCGATGTGCTGCTGGAAGCGTCCAAATACCGCAAGGGTACTGATCCGTCACTATTTGAGAGCAAATATGTCAACATCACGGCGGTGCAAAGAGCGGAAGGGCTGGCCACAGCGGAAGAGAACCTGACGATGATCACCTCGATCATCCAGAGCAACGACTTCACGAAATACATCAACCTGAAGATCCGCATGGCCAACGGCGAAATAGCGGACCACGAAAAGAACATCGAAATCCAGACCAAAGCGATCCTGGCCAATCCGACCCAGGAAGAAAGCCTGAACCAGATCATCGTGAACGAACGCAAGCAGATCCAGCTGATTCAGGAGAACACCATCCCCATCCTGCAATACCGGCTGGCCAAGAACATCATTCCCAACCTGAACATTTGGCAGAACACCGCATTGGCGGATATCGAAAACAGCCGCAACCAGCTGGCCTACACGACCATCATGACGGAAGAAGAATACAACAAGAGCGGCGGCAACCGGGTTTATGCCGAGAAAGCC
>JAEXPB010000138.1 GCA_023438965.1 Bacillota bacterium
GTGTAGGGAATCTTGAATTCGCGCGCTTTGAGGGGTATGTCGCCGGGCAGCTCGTTTTCCAGCAGGACATTCTTCAGGAAAGCCTCGCGTTCCGCGTCGGAGTTGCGCTCCTTGAGCGCGGCGCCGATCCAGTGGCTGAGCAATTCCAGGTAATTGCGGGAGATGCTGTCCGTTCCCTCGATGAAACAGATATAGTTGGCCTTGTCGACCACAGACAGTTTCAGGTAGGTTCTTCCGTAAGTGATGGCTACGGTGTCGTCAGATAGCAGAACGGCGCGCGCGGAAGAGTCTTCACAGCCTTCCAGCTTTTCGTCCGTGCAGGCGATGATGATCCCGTCGGCATCCAGCACGCCGGCAACCCGGTCGAGAAAACGGGCAGCCTCCCTGATGCATTTTTTCAGTTCTTCCATAGCGTGTACACCTTCCTATCGGCTATATTCTCCAAAGAACTCTATTCCATCATATCTTATATTTTTCCGGCTTGTGTTTCAATAAGGTGACAAGATTCTGAACAAAAAAGGAAGCTTCCGCTTGGGAAGCTTCCTTTAAAATAGAGCAAAGGGGGTTGTCAGCTCAGGATGACGCGCTCGGTTTCCTTGTCGAACAGGTGGACGCGGTTGCCATCGATGGCCAGAGTGGACACTTCGCCGACCTTGGAGTGGCTGACGGTCGGATCCACGCGGGCGGTCATGGTGAGGGCGCCGGCGACGGTCACATACAGGTAGGTTTCAGCGCCGAGCATTTCAACGACGTCGACATGAGCGGGCAGGCAGGTGTCGGGATGAGCGGCCACAAAGCGGCTCTCATCGGACAGGGCTTCCGGACGGACGCCGAAGATGACTTCCTTGCCGTCATAAGCCTTGACTTCCGGGGTGCTGTACTTCGCCGGCAGCGCGATGGTGATGCCGTTGAAATTGATGGTGACTTTGTCATCGGCGACACCGAGGGTGGCGTTGATGAAGTTCATCGGCGGCATGCCGATGAAGCCGGCGACGAAGGTGTTGACCGGGTGCAGGTACAGGTTGGTCGGGTTGTCGATCTGCTGGATGAAGCCATCCTTCATGACAACGATGCGGGTACCCATGGTCATGGCTTCGGTCTGGTCGTGCGTAACATAGATGAAGGTGGTCTGCAGGCGCTGATGCAATTTGGTGATTTCAACACGCATCTGGACACGCAGCTTGGCGTCGAGGTTGGACAGCGGCTCGTCCAAGAGCAAGACCTTCGGGTCACGGACGATGGCACGGCCCAGCGCAACGCGCTGGCGCTGACCGCCGGACAGAGCCTTCGGCTTTCTGTCGAGCAGGTGTTCGATCTCGAGGATGCGGGCAGACTCGGTCACGCGGCGCTTGATCTCATCCTTCGGGACTTTGCGCAGCTTCAGGCCGAAAGCCATGTTGTCGAAAACCGTCATGTGCGGGTACAGGGCGTAGTTCTGGAAAACCATGGCAATGTCACGGTCTTTGGGCTGAACGTCGTTGACAACCTTGTCACCGATGTAGATTTCACCGTCGCTGATCTCCTCGAGACCGGCAATCATACGCAGGGTCGTTGATTTGCCGCAGCCGGAAGGACCGACCAGGATGACGAATTCTTTATCAGCAATATCAATATTGAAGTCACTGACTGCGACGACGCCACCTTCATATCTCTTGAAAACATTCTTCAGGGAAACACTGGCCATAATTTTACCTCCAAATTTGCTTTAACAGGTTTGCATACCACATTAGCTTGCATGTTTAATGATACCACGACGCAATTCGCTTAACCAGTCGCAAAAATTACCAAAACTTAAGGCTGTTATTTGGCAATACAGTAGCAGGGGGGCTGGCATTCGCGACAATTTTCCTGCTTAAGTTTTATATATTCTGCCAGAAAGGCACCAAATCCGGCGTTGCGGGCGCATACGGCCCTGCTTTGCGCCGGGGCGGTTCAAGACCACAGCCCGGCGATCTGGCCGATCCGGGCCGGCAGCCCGCGCAGTGGCATCCGGCGGCTGAAAAAGATTGTGCAGCAATTGGGCCAGGCAGAAGTTGAGTTAAGAATAAGGTATAATAAGTAAAGCCGGCCGGCTTCGGAAAGCCGGTCGCCAACAATCCGCCGCCGATGGAATATTTTCCGGCTGTTTTTGGATAATTGACTTGATAAATGATTATTTATGCATTATAGTGAATATTTATTACAACCAGCCGGCTGGACGCCCGGTAATTCCGGGTCCCGGCGATGACGCAAAGGAGCGAAGTCGTATGGAAAAGAATCTGCGTATCGGTATTGTTGGCGCTACGGGCTATGTCGGAGTTGAATTGGTCCGACTGCTGATCCGGCATCGACGTTTCCAGATGACCCGGCTGGTCTCCCAGAGTTATGCCGGCCGCAGCTTCGCCGAAGTCTGCCCGGCCATGGCCCGCCTGACCGATCTGCCGCTGTCCGCTCTCGATGTCGATGACCTGGCCGCGGCTTGCGACCTGGTGGTCACCGCCCTGCCGCACGGCGTTTCGTCGGAAGTCGTACCGCAGCTGCTCGAGCGGGGCGTCAAAGTTCTCGACCACAGCGGCGATTTCCGGTATAAAGACGTCGCCGTTTACGAAAAGGCCTATAAACTCACCCACCCGCGGCCAGACCTCCTGGCCGGGGCAGTCTACGGCCTGCCGGAAATCTACCGCGCCGACATTGCCCAGGCCCGGCTGGTCGCCAATCCCGGCTGCTACCCGACCTGCTCGATCCTGGCGCTGAAGCCGCTGCTGCAAGCCGGCGCAATCCGCCAGCAAGGCGTCGTCATCGATGCGGTGTCCGGTGTCAGCGGCGCCGGGCGCAAGGCTGACCTGGCCTTTTCCTTCTGCGAAACCGCCGACAGTTTCAAGGCCTATAGCGTGGTTGGCCACCGCCACACCAGTGAGATTGAGCAGGAAGCCGGCCGGCTGGCTGGACTCGGGGAGCCGCTGCCCTTGACCTTCACACCGCATCTGGCGCCGTTCAAGCGCGGCATGATGGCCACCGTCTATGCCGACCTGATGCCGGGCGTCGACCCGGCCAGCCTGCCGGGCCTGTTCCAGGCGGCATACGGCAGCGAGTACTTCATCCGGCTGATGCCGGCCGGGCAGGTGCCGGAAACCCGCCATGTCGCCTACACCAATTTTGCCGATCTCGCCGTTTTCACCGATGTGCGCACCGGCAAGGTCAAAGTGCTGTCCGCCATCGACAATCTGGGCAAGGGCGCGGCCGCCCAGGCCGTGCAAACCCTTAATGTGATGGCCGGCCTGCCCGAGTCCGAGGGACTCGATCTGCCCGGCGCGTCAATCTGAAGCGGATCGGATTGCCGGGCCGGCACGGCGCGGCAACGTAAGAAATGGATGGTATGCGGATATGGAAAACCTTAAGCTGCAGGAAATGCAGAACATCATCGCCAAAGCCGAGACTCTGATCGAAGCCCTGCCTTATATTCAGAGCCTGGCCGGTAAAACAGTCGTCATCAAGTACGGCGGCAACGCCATGATCAACGACGACCTGAAAAACGACGTCATGGAGGACGTCACGCTGCTCAAATATATCGGCATCAACCCGGTGCTGGTGCACGGCGGCGGTCCCGACATCACCGCCATGCTCGAGCGCCTGTCGATCCCGTCGGAATTCCGCAAGGGACTGCGGGTTACCGACACCGACACCATGGCGGTCGCCCAGATGGTCCTGGTCGGCAAGACCAATAAAGAAATCGTCTCCCGCCTGAACCAGCAGGGTGCCAAGGCGATCGGCATTTGCGGCATCGACGGCCGGTTGATCGAATGCGAGCGCATTACGGCCGACAGCGACGGCAATCCGATCGACATCGGCTTCGTCGGCAACATCACGCGCATCAACACCCGTGTGCTCGAGATGCTGGCCAATGATGAGTACATACCGGTGGTCGCACCGATCGGCATCGGCAAGAACGGCGAAAGCTACAATATCAACGCCGATACGGTGGCCAGCGAAATCGCGGCGGCGCTGAAGGCGGAAAAGCTGATGACTTTGACGGATGTCGAAGGCGTCAAGGTCAAGAACGAACAGGGCGAAAGCGTCGTCATCTCGACCTTGAACGAGACCGAGATCCAGGATCTGATCAGCAAAGGCGTGATCAGCGTCGGCATGATTCCGAAGGTGCTCGGCTGTCTGGACACCGTCAAGCGCGGCGTCGGCCGCGCACACATTATCGACGGCCGCATTCCGCACTGCCTGCTGTTGGAAATTTTCACCAACAAGGGCATCGGCACCATGATCACGCAGGAACGCAAGCCTTATTACAATGGCGAAAAAATCTGATTGAGGAGGCAACTATGCAACAAGATCCGATACTCCAGGAGATCATCGCCCTGGATGAGCAATATTACCTGAATGTTCTGGGCAAGCGGGTTCCGCTCTGCGTGGACCACGGCGAGGGCGTCTGGCTGTACGGCACCGACGGCAAGCGCTATCTCGACCTGATCGGCGGCATCGCCGTCAATGTGCTGGGCCATGCCCACCCGGCACTGGTTCGGGCCATCTGCGCTCAGGCGGCCAAGGTCATCCACTGCTGCAATTATTATTATAACGAGCCGCAGACGCGGCTGGCGGTGCGCCTGGCCGGCCTGACCGGCTTGAGCCGGAGTTTTATCGGCAATAGCGGCGCCGAGGCCAACGAGGCGGCCATCAAGCTGGCCCGCGGGTATTTCCACAAGCAAGGCCAGCCGCGGGCCCAGATTGTCACCGCCCTGCAGTCCTTCCACGGCCGCACGCTGGCCACCGCCACCGCAACCGGCCAGAGCAAGTACAGCGCGCCGTTCGCCCCCCTGCCCGCCGGTTTCGTCCATGTCCCCTTCAACGATCAGGCCGCGCTGCAGGCGGCGGTCAGCGACCAGACCTGTGCCGTCATGCTCGAGCTCGTTCAGGGCGAAAGCGGCATCCGGCCGGCCGACCAGGCCTATGCTAAACTGGCCGAGCAGCTCTGCCGCCAGACCGGCGCGCGGCTGATCATCGATGAAATCCAGACCGGCATGGGCCGGACCGGCCGCTTCCTGGCCAGCCAGCTTTATGGTCTCCAGCCGGATATTGTCACACTGGCCAAGGGCCTGGCCGGCGGCGTCCCGATCGGCGCCGTCATCGCCAGCGAGGAAACGGCAGCCGGCTTCGCGCCCGGCGACCACGGCAGCACCTTCGGCGGCAACCCCCTGGCTTGCGCCGCAGCCCTGGCCGTACTTGACGAATATGCGGCGGCGGATCTGGTCGCCGTCGCGGCAACCCGCGGCGGGCAGCTGCAGGCCGCCCTGCGCGAATTGGCCGCCCAACAGCCCATGCTGCGCGAGATCCGCGGCCTCGGCCTGATGATCGGCATCGAATTGGCGGCGCCCGTTGCGGTGGCCGTCAAGCTGCGCCTTCTGGAAAGGGGCTATCTGGTCGGCTCGGTCGGTGACGCGGTTATCCGCCTGCTGCCGCCGCTGATCCTGCCCGAAGAGACCATCGCCCCGTTTATTGATGTATTACAGGAAACCCTGAAGGAGGTCGCCATCCCATGCAACACCTGATCAGCCTCGCTGACCTGACTGCCGCCGAACTCTGCCAGTTGCTTGACCTTGCCGACAAGCTCAAGGCGGAGACCAAGGCCGGCATTGCCCATCCGCTGCTGGCCGGCAAGACCCTCGGTATGATTTTTTCCAAATCCTCAACGCGGACCCGCGTTTCCTTTGAAGTCGGCATGTACCAGCTGGGCGGCCATGCCCTGTTCCTGAGCTCGAATGACATCCAGCTTGGCCGCGGCGAGTCGATTCCGGATACCGCCCAGGTTCTGTCGCGCTTTCTGGACGGCATCATGATCCGGACCTTCGCCCACCAGGATGTGATTGATCTGGCTCGCTATGGCACAATCCCGATCATCAATGGCCTGACCGACCTGATGCACCCTTGCCAGATCCTGGCCGACCTGATGACGATCCGGGAGCATAAAGGCAAGCTGCGCGGTTTGAAACTTGCCTATCTCGGCGACGGCAACAATGTCGCCAATTCCCTGCTGCATGGCTGCGCCAAGGCGGGCATGAACATTGCCGTTGCCGCGCCGGCCGGTTACACCTGCGATCCCGGCTGCATTGCCGAGGCGCAGGCCGAGGCGGCCCGCCAGGGCACGGAAGTCCTGCTGACCGACGATCCGATGCTGGCAGCCGCCGGCGCCGATGTCCTCTATACCGACACCTGGGTCAGCATGGGCCAGGAGAAAGAAAAGGCCCAACGGCTGGCAGTTTTCGGTCCCTATCAGGTCAGCGAGGCCGTTATGGCCGCTGCCGCGCCCGGTGCGATCTTCCTGCATTGCCTGCCGGCCTACCGCGATTATGAGGTAGCGGCTTCGGTCATTGACGGACCGGCTTCCGCGATCTTCGACGAGGCCGAGAACCGCCTGCATGCTCAGAAAGCGGTGCTGGTCACCCTGCTGGGCGCCAGCCGGCCGTGACGCACGCCGACATACGCATCCGCCCGGCCAGCGAAGCCGACGGGCCGGAACTGCTAACGCTGATCCAGGGCGCCATGGCCGTCTATGCCCGGAATTCCGGCATCACCGAACCGCTGGAGTCCCAGCGGGAGACGCTGACCGAGCTGCTGCAGCACCTGCGGACCGACCATGTGCTGGTCGCGGAGCACCGCGGCCGCCTGATCGGCACGGTGCGGCTGATCCGGAGCGAGCCGGACGCCGCCTACTTCAGCCGCTTCGCCGTCCAGACGGCCCTGCAGCAAACCGGGGTGGGCAAGATGCTCTACCAGGCGGCCGAAGCCTGGCTGCGCAGCCAGGGGATCCGTTACATCCGCCTGCATACCGCCCTGACCAACCGGCCGCTGGTCAATTTCTACCAGGCCCGCGGCTTCCGGCTGCGGGAGACCCGGACCGACCGCGGCTATCCGCGCGGCTTGTTCGAGAAGGATCTCGCCGGCGGGGCCAATGGCCATGATACGGCGCGGCCGGACCGGCTGGACAAACCGGACTAGGTCAACCGATTTCCATCAAAAAGCCGCGTTTGACAACGCGGCTTTTCATTGGTCGGGCACTGGCCGGAAATCAATAGCCAAAATTACTGAAGCCGGTCTCCCGGGAGAACAGGACCGCCAGAAGGATGCCGCCGAAGAACAAGATCACCTGCAGGATGATGAAGACCAGGCCGATGATGTTCAGGGTGCGCGCAGTGCCGATCTTCTTCTGCGCGTCAGCGAAATTCGGTTCGCTGGCAGCCATGATCGCATAAATCAGGGCGATGACACCCAGAATAAAGCCGATGCCCAGGCCGCAGCACAGCATGTTGACGATCGAAAATACCACCATGCCGGTTGTGGATGGCCGCTGGCCGGTCTGGCCGGCATACGGTCCCGCACCCGGCGCGGGTTGGGCTGGGATATTGAGCCGGCCGTCCCGGACCGGATTATAATCCTGGCGGACATAAGCGGTCCGTTCTGCTTTCAAGGCCTCCTGGCTGGGCTGGGGCGGGACAGGGGCGGCTGGTTGTTCCGGCGATGGGGCTGCCGGTTCATCGGCAGCGCTTTCCGGTCCGACGGCTGCAGCAGTCGAGGCGCCGTCCTCCGGCGTTACCGCCGGCGCTGCCTGCGCCGTACCGCAGTTTGGACAGAATTTGACGGAATCTTCATTCAT
>JAEXPB010000148.1 GCA_023438965.1 Bacillota bacterium
GGATGGACGCCGCGCGGGCCTGGTTGGCCTGGTAGAGATGACCCTCGTTCATCTGGCGCGTATAATCGGCCATATCGCCGGCGGCCGGCTTGACCGTAAAGGCGGTCCGGGCGTCGACATGGCTGCAGAACAGGCTGTTCAGGGCGCCCAGGCGTTCTTCGTCGAAAAGGGTGCAGCAGGCCTCGTGCAAATGGATCCGTACCCGGTCCTTTTCAGCCTGATAATTGGCCCGGGCCAGCATGGTGGCCGTGAAGGCATCCCTTTTCCACAGGTGGCGCAGCAGCCAGGGGCTGAGCGAGGCGGCGTAATGGCTGCTGGTTTCCGGTGAAAGTTTCTCGCCGAAGCGCTGGCAGATGATGACCTCCGGAGCGGGAATCGATTGTTCCAGGGCGGTTTCCAGCCGGCAGAGCACGTCGGAGGGGCAGGGCTGGTCGAACAGGCAGTCCAGCAGCAGCTGGCCGTCCTTGCGGACCGTCATGCCGGTGACCAGACCGCCCAGATCCATAGCCGCCTGCCGCAGCTGCTGGTCCGCGACGATCTGTCCGAGAAATTCGCCGATGGTGGTCTGCATGCGTTCAGTTCCTCATTTCCGGCTGCTGCCGTCAGTCTGGCAAAGCTGCTGTATTTCCTGCATCAAGGCGGCCACAGCTTCGCTTTCCGGCACCTTGCGGATGATTTCGCCTTTGCGGAAGATCAGGAATTCCCCTTTGCCGCCGGCCAGGCCGACATCCGCGTGCCGGGCTTCGCCGGGGCCGTTGACCGCGCAGCCCATGACAGCGACCCGGATCGGCGCGGTGATTGACCGCAGCTCTTGCTCCACGGCCTCGGCCACACGCTGCAGATCGACGGCCGTTCGCCCGCAGGTCGGGCAGCTGATCAGGTGCGGGCCGCGCTGGCGTAGGTCGAGGGCCTTCAGGATGCTCCAGGCCGCCCGGACTTCCTCGACCGGGTCGGCGGTCAGGGACACCCGCAGGGTATCGCCGATGCCTTCGGCCAGCAACGTGCCGATGCCGACCGCCGAACGGATCATGCCCTCGCGCAGGGTGCCGGCCTCGGTAACGCCGACATGCAGCGGATAATCGGTCCGGCTGGCCAACAGCCGGTAGGTCTCGATTGTCAGCAGCGGGTCCGAGGCCTTGATCGAAATAACGATGTCGCCAAAGTCGGCAGCCTCGAGCATGGCCACGGATTCCAGGGCGGAGGCGACCATCGACTCGGCGTTGACGCCGCCGAAGCGATCGATCATCATCTGGCTGAGCGAGCCGGAATTGACGCCGACCCGGATCGGAATGCCCCGTGCCCGGGCGGCGTCGGCGACAAGGCGGACGCGGTCCTGCCCGCCGATGTTGCCGGGATTGATGCGGATCTTGTCGGCGCCGGCGGCGATGGCCGCCAGGGCCAGGCGATAATCAAAATGGAGGTCGGCCACGACCGGCAGCGGCGATTCGCGGCGGATCGCCGCCAGGGCTTGCGCGGCCTCGAGATCGGGAATCGCCACCCGGGTGATCTCGCAGCCCTCGTCCGCCAGGCGACGGATCTGGGCCAGGGTCGCGGCGACATCGCGGGTGTCGGTGTTGTTCATCGACTGGAGCACGACCGGGGCATCGCCGCCGATGCGAATGGCACCGACCTGAACAATCCGGGTGGATCGACGGTTAATCATCGGGCAGCCTCCGTTCGTCAGCGGCTGATCAGCCGCAGGACATCAAAATACAAGCCGGCAAGGGCCAGCATGATGATCAGGCCGATGCCGACCATGCCGATCAGATTCTGGACTTTTTCCGAGAGGCGCTTGCGCCGGATAGCCTCGACGACGATCAGGACCAGATGGTTGCCATCGAGCGGCGGGATCGGCAGCAGGTTCATGAAACCGAGGCTGACCGACACCAGGGCGAACAGCCAGAGCAGCTGGAAGATCGTGTCGGCCAGCGGCTGCTTCTGCTGCACCACATCGCTGATCATTGTCACCACGCCGACCGGCCCGGACAACGTGTCCTTGGCCTGGAGCGCACCGGTGAAAATCATGCCGACACTGCGCAGGGTCACCTTGAAAATGGACCAGGACCATTGGAAAGCCTGGCCGATGGCCGGCACAAAGTCCCTGGACACCTGGAAATAGACGCCCCGGGCGACTGCTTCCTCGTACTGGGTGGCCACCATGCTCAGGCTGGCGGTCTGGCCGCCGCGCAGGACACTCAAGGTCAGCGGCTGCCCGGCGCTCTTTTCGATCGCAGCCGAAAAGGCCGCGGTATCTTCATAAGCCACACCGTTGACGGACAGCAGGACATCGCCCGGCTGCAGCACAGGCTGGCCCTGGTTCGAGGTGGCATCGACCGTCTTGACGATGGCACCCTTTTGCGTGGCGTCAGCCTGGATCGTGATGCCCAGGCGGTAGCGCTTGATTGTGGCCGGCTGCAGGGTCACCGTCCGCAGCTTGCCGTCAGGGCCGCGCACCTGGCGCTCGATCGGCGTGTCATAAGCGATAAAAGCGTCCAGACTCTGGTAATCCAGCGTCGTCCGCACCGGCTTGCCGGCCGCCCGGACC
>JAEXPB010000170.1 GCA_023438965.1 Bacillota bacterium
TCCGCAGCGAACAGCATCTTGGCGGGCAGACGGCTGCTCGATCCGGTCAGATTGGCCAGGGCGCGCGTCAGGGTGGTGTCCGTGTTGAAGAAAGCCGCATCGAGTTTGAAGTCCTGCATGATCGAGAGTGAATAGCTGAAGAACCCCTTGTATTTCTGTTTCAACAGAAAATACTGAATATCGGCGTCGACCCGGTCAATCCGGTTATTATTCGTAATATAGAGCCCGTCATCATATTTTACAAGTCCGACCTCATGCGAGTCATAACGCACAATGACGATGTCCTCCGGATTTGCACCGGTCACGGCAAAGATGCTGGTCAACAGCGCGGCCAGCGAACAGCACTTGCCGGTGATTTTACCGGTATACGCGGATTTGGCCACCATTTCACTGGGTAAAACCTTCTTGTACAAGGGTTCGAACAGGTTGAGCGATCCCCAGGGATCCCTGCCCGGAAAATCACGGAAAAAGTCCGTATGCTGCGTATGCTGCAGCCGGTTTTGGGCCCATAATCCAATGCTGCTGGCTGTTTTAGCCGTGCTTGCGGAATTGGCCAGAATACCTTGACCGATGCGAAAAGGCAACTCGTCCATGGCCGAGGCTAGCATAAAGCTGCCGAAATAGGGGCGGAGTTCTTTGGCCCATTTGTTGATGACGGCCAGCTTTTCGTTCTCGGTCAGCCGGCTGTCCTCCGACCGCGTGCTATTATAATATTTTTCATCCCGGATTATCTCGCGGTATTCGTCGTCAGGCAGGAATTCCGGTCCCGGGACGGCGATATTTGGTTGATAACCGGCGTACAATTTGGCGATATTGAATGGCCTTAACGTCATGGTGCCGCTGTAGTCCAGAACAAGCACGCCCAAGAACAGGCTAATGACCAGGACAATAACGAACAAGATCACAAGCGGTTTGCTGATTTTTCGGAGCATGACCGTACCATCCTTTGCGAAATGATACGATGAGCATACCACCTGCGACCGATTGTGATCAGTGGAGGCTGTCACCGGAATTGTCATGACTTGCGATGATGATTGTCATGCGGCCATTAATGATTAAAAACCGTGTTCCTTCAGATAGAGAACGGCCTGTGTCCGGTCACTGATACCCAGGCGCGCGTAAATCGCGCTGATATAGTTGCGGACCGTCCCTTCAGCCATATAGAGCGCGGCGGCGATTTGCCGATTGGTATAACCCTGCGTCATCATTTCGGCTATTTCCCGCTCCTTGCCCGACAAGGCCAGGTCACCGGACGAATGGCCGGACTTTTCCGGCGGGCCCTGCATTCGGGTGAGCCCTTCCGCCAGCTTGGCGGCCACCTCCGGCGGGAGGATCATTTTCCCTTGCGCGACAGCATGGATCGACTCGACCAATTGATCGATTTCAATATCTTTGAGCAGGTAGCCGTTGGCTTGGTTGGCTAACGCCGCCATAATGTACTGATCATCATTAAAAGTGGTGAGCATGATGATTTTAACTTCCGGACATATCGCCCGAATGGCTCCGGCACAGGTTACCCCATCCATTTCCGGCATCCGGATGTCCAGCAGAACGACATCCGGATGGCGATCGGCAGCCATAGCGCAAGCTTCAACACCATTCCGGGCCGTCCCGACGATTTGCATATCCGGTTCAAGATTGAGGATGGATTTCAAACCATCCCGGATCAAGGCTTGATCATCGACAATCAGGACATTGACAATCTTCATGACGCACAACCTCATACACAGAATACGGCAGATTGATGCTGATGGCCAGTCCCTCGCCGGGCTGGGAACTGACGGCCATCGAACCCTGAACTTCCTTAACCCGCTCGGCCATGGCCGACAGGCCAAAGCCATAGACGATATTACCGGTACCACAGCCATTATCCTGCAAAAAGAAGGAGATATGTTGATCCGCATATTTTAAGATAAAGACAAATGCGGTGCTGCCCCCATGCTTGACACCATTGGTGATACCCTCCTGAAGCGCCCGGAAGAGCACTTTTTCCTGTTGGGCGGTTAAGGCGGGCAGATTACCGATATCGGCCCGGATATGAATCTGACCATTGGCCATCGTTTGCTCGATCAGGCTACGCAGGGATGGTATGAATTCGGGCGCCGCCGGGCCGGATTGCATGGCCCGGACCGATCGCCGGAGATCAGCCAGCCCTTGCCGGACCTGCCCACTGGCTAACTGGATTTTCGCGATGGCCTGCTCCGGATCATGCTTGACCAGTCGAACGCCGGCTTCCATCTCCAACAGGATGGTGGTCAGCGTATGGCCGACGGTGTCATGCACCTCCCGGGCGATTTCATTTCTTTCTTTTAACGCGGCCATTTCTTCCAGATCATGACTGGCTTCCCGCAATTGCTGGCAGGCATTTTCCAGAAGTTTTGTTTTAACCTTCAATTCATCCATCGCCGCGTTCAGTTTACTTTTCTGCTGGATTTCATCATTAACCAAATATAAGATCGCCTGGGTGGCCAAAAACGCCAGCAAGTAAAAGACCATGGCCGGAAGCAGCCTGCTGAGCGGCGGGAAATCCTGGGACCAGATCCGTTCGGCGGCAAAGGCCGTGAAAGCCAGGAGGGTGATCCCGCTGCTGAAAAGAAAAGAGCAGCTGATCGAGACATCGGCGACAATCACCAGATAAAAGAACAAGGAACCGCTGCCCTGATCAAACTTGCTGATCAGAAAAACCAGAAAAATGTCTGCCAAATAGATCAACCGGCTAAACCGTTGCTGGCGGGAAGGATAAACGGCAGCATTCCGATAGGCGACGGATAGCAGGAACAAGCCGGAGCCAGCGATGACCAGCCAGGGATCGGCAAAATTCTCGATGATCATCAGCAAGAGAGCGGCGGCGATCAGGCCGCACAGGATTAAGATTCGGATATTGTTCTTTTTTAAGTCCGCCATCGGCATCCCTCTCCTGATGATCAATCGGAGCCGGCATCGAAGAATTGCAAGGCCTTTTCAATATAAGTGTCCCAGAAACGCCACTCATGGCCGCCCGGTCCGGTTTCAAAGGTCGCCGGCAACTGGATAGATTCGGCATATTGCTTGAACTTGAGGAACTGCGGGTAGCCGGCGTCCTCCTGCCCGATGGCGAAATACAATCGGGGCAGAACATTCTGGCCGGCCAGGTCAGCGAGCTTGTCCCAGACATTCTCATAAGAATTGAGCAAAGCATCCCGGGAACCGGCATTTTCAAGCAGACGCTGCCACCGTTTATCGGCGTGCTCAAAGTCGATCTCGCGCAGATTTCGCGGCGTTGCGGA
>JAEXPB010000151.1 GCA_023438965.1 Bacillota bacterium
CATCGAGCCGGCATAGACCAGGGTGCTGATCAGCAGCGCCCAAATGAAATTATACCCGCTGTCCTGCAGCATCAGGCCGAAGGCCATGCCGAAGAAAAGATAACCGACCAGGACCGGGATGCTCTGCCGGAATGCGTATCTGGTTTCAGGACCCATGCCATCCTCCGGGTTGTTCAGAATCAATTCCCTCTATCATAGCATAAATCCGCTGGCCGGTTGACCGGAAATGGATACCGGTCATTCTTTCCAGAATGACGCAAGCGTCGGCAAGATACCGTGCCGCATTGCAGGCGAAGGGCTGGCCTATATTGTTTTTATATTAAAATTGGCTTAATAATTACAGATGCGCATTTATTTCCGAGCGTTTTTATCTGATAATGATCAGTGTAGCGGTTTACATTTATGGAATCCGGGCGAAATAACGAGGGAGTTGAAGCCATTGCGGGCCAGAATCGGTTTTCGTTCCATGAAAAACACCATCATCAGGCTTTTGACTCTTCTATTTTTGCTGCTGGTCCTGGTGACTTTTCTGGTTCTTAACATCATCCTCGGGGACCGGATCAGCGATCTGGAAGATAAAAGCGTTCTCGAGCACACCATTCAAGCCCAGAATGAAATATACTCCGAATTGCGGCGGTTGTCGCTGATCGCCGGCAACTGGTCAATGCGGGATGACACCTTTGCCTTCATGCAGAACCGGAATGCCGAATTTGTCACGGACAATCTCGGCCAGGCGGCATTCACCAATCTGGAAATCGATCTCCTGGCGCTGGTCGGCAACGATCATTCTACCGCCTTCATCCAGGCTTTTGACCAGGATAGCCAGAAAATGTCTGCGGTTTCTCAGTCTTTCCGCAATTATCTGGCGCAGAGCCCGCTGATCGGCAGCCAGGATCCCGATTATCCGCTGAGCGGCATCCTCCTTTTGCCCGAAGGTCCCCTGCTCATTGCCGCCGGGCAGGTTCAGGCCAGCGGCGGCCAGGGACCGGCCAATGGCACCCTGATTCTCGGCGAATACCTGAATGCCGGCAAAATCCGGCAGATTGCCCGCAAGCTCAAGCTGGACATCCAGATTGAAACGCTGACAGCGCCGGCCGGGACAGCCGGCGGCAGAGACTTGTCGATTGTCGTGCAGGCCATGGACGCCGGGCGGATCGAAGGCCGCACGATTATCCGCGACATTGACGGGCAACCGGTCCTCCGGCTGACTGTCGGCATGGACCGTGAGGTTGGACGGATCGGCAGGGCCGGCATCTACTACGCGCTCATTGCCCTGGTGGCGGCCAGCCTGATCTTCATGCTCACGATCTGGCTCTATTTTGACCGGAGAATCATATCCCGGTTGAAAGGGCTGGCGGCGGCCATCATCAGGATCGGCCAGAACCATGCGTTGGGCGGTCGCCTGCCGGAACAGCCGGTCCGGGACGAGATTGCCGTGGTCAGCGACGAAATCAATGTGATGCTGGACAAGCTGGCCGAAGCACAGATCCAGATCGTACGCAGCGAAAATGCCTTGAAGGAAGCCAATGCCGGATTGGAGACCAAGATCAGGCAGCGGACTGCCGATCTGGAGGCTTCCAACAGCCAGCTGCAAAACGAAATTCAGGAACGGCAGAAAGCGCAGGACGACATCCGGCATCTGGCCTATCACGATCTGCTGACCAATCTGCCGAACCGGCTGATGTTCACCGAGCATCTGAATCACGCGATCAATCTGGCCAGCCGTTCGGACAAGGCCCTGGCCATTATTTTCCTGGATCTCGACTCGTTTAAAATGATCAATGACACCATGGGGCATGCGGCCGGCGATCGCCTGCTGCAGGAAGTTGCCGGCCGTTTGGCCGATACGCTCCGCAAGTCGGACATCATTTCCCGGATCGGCGGCGACGAATTCATCGCCCTGATCGAGAATCTGGACGAACGCGACGCGGTCAAGTCAGTCACGGAAAAGATCCTGGCCAGTTTCCATGAGCCGTTCATGATCAACGGCCAGCACTTTTTCCTGACCACCAGCATCGGCGTTTCCCTCTACCCGGCTGATGGGCTGGATGCCGAGACAATCATCAAAAATGCCGATATTGCAATGTACAAGGCCAAGGAACTCGGTAAAAACCAGTATGTCTTCTGCTCGCCGGTGATGAAGGCGGTGGTCACCGAGAATGTCAATCTGACCAACCAGTTGCATCTGGCTCTCGAGCGGCAGGAGCTGGAATTGTACTACCAGCCGCAAATCCGTTGCGATTCCAGCCAGATAGTCGGTGTCGAGGCGCTGCTGCGCTGGCACCACCCGGTCCTGGGCATGGTTTCGCCAGCCAAGTTCATACCATTGGCGGAGCAATCCGGCGTGATCATCCCCATCGGCGAGTGGGTGCTGCGCATGGCCTGCCGGCAATGCGCCCTTTGGCACCGGAATGGCTTTACCCATATCCGCATGGGCGTCAATCTTTCGATCAAGCAATTTCAATGCTCCGACCTGGTCAGCGTTGTCCGTCAGGCGTTGGACGACAGCGGCCTGCCGCCGCGCTGCCTGGAGCTGGAAATTACCGAGAGCATCGCCATGAAAGGCAACCGCCAGATTATCAGGACCCTGCAGGCTTTGGAAGAACTGGGGATCAGCATCGCTGTCGATGATTTCGGCACCGAATATTCATCATTGAATTATCTGAAGCAGCTGCCGATCAAGGCCTTGAAAATAGCCCTGCCCTTTGTCCAGGGCATCAATGTCAGCAAGAAAGACGAAGCGATCACCAAAGCGGTCATCGCCCTGGCCAAAAGCCTGGGGCTGGAGCTGATCGCCGAAGGTGTCGAAACGAAAAGCCAGTTGGATTTTCTGACCGAGCGGTTCTGTGACGAAGTGCAGGGATACTATTATTATAAACCAATGACCAGCCAGCAATTCGATGAATTGCTGCGCCGCGGCGCGCCGTTCAGGTGCTCAGCAAGATAATGCCGGCCAGGCCGACAGCCAGGGCCGCGAAGCCGATCGGCTTGA
>JAEXPB010000248.1 GCA_023438965.1 Bacillota bacterium
CCCATCTTGCCTGTATTTCGGCATTTTCATCCTGGCCGGCCTGTTCTCGCTGCCGGCATCCTTTTTCAGCGCCCTGATGATGTTGATGGCCGGCATTGCCGTGGCAACAGTCGCCCAATTCCTGGCAGCCCGTTCGATATCCGGCTTTGACGACAATCGCAATTTTATTCTGGTCGCCCTGGTCATGCTGGTTTTCACCGGCGTGATCTCCATGTTGCTGAATCTTTCCCTGCCACTCCTGGTGGCGATGTTGAATTCGTCGTCGATCATTTGATTTCAGACGCCCATCGCCGAAAGAGGGTTGCCACATGATCGTGACAACCCTCTCGCACTTTATCCCTGGCAAACGGTTGCGTTTGCTCTGCCGGCAGTTGCCCGGCTTTATTCGGCCGACTGCTGGTTGGCAGCCGCGGCAGCCAGCTCCTGCAGGAGCTGTGCGGCATAATCCTGGCCAATGACCTGCCATTCGCCGCTGATATCCGGCAGATGCCCGGCTGTCAGTTCCTCGGCGTTCAGATAAATCTGGCTCTCCAGATCCAGGCTGTACCACTGGCTGTCGGCACCGGCCAGCAAAAACCGGAAGGTCTGGTCATTGGCGGTCAGAAAATGGATGGCCGCAACTTCGACTTCCTGCTCGCCCTGTCGGATGACCGCCAGCTTGATGAACTCGATCAGGCGGTCATCGCATTGGTGGTCGGCGATGTGGATTTTCTCGATCAGCTGGTTGAAATCCGGGATCAGGCGCAACTGCCAGCCGGCAGCCGGCGGCAGCTGCCGTACGGCAGCCCGCCCCTCCGCCGCGGTCTCGCCGGCATGGCAATAATACAGCAGCCGGCGGTCCGGATCACGGTAAAGCAGCGGACGGCCCAGCAGCCAGGTATGACCGCAGTTGCTGCAGGGCTGGGCCAGCAGCTCTTTGCGCAGCAGCTTGTCCTTCAAGTCGGGATCGGCTGCGGCGTCGATGACTTGCCAGATGGTCACGGTTTCTTCATTCAAGCAAACCGGACATTGATGAAGTTCCTGTACGAACAGACTGTCGGCCATGGGCAGCTTCCTCTTTCAGGTTTTGGCTTATTTTAGCATATTTCCGATCAACTGGCTGACCCGGTCGGTTGGCCCTGGTCGGGTGCCGGCGATTCAGGGGCCGGCGATCCGGCGGCGGGCGCCGACAGCGGGCCGGGACGGCCGGTGATGCGGATCGCATCGTCGGCAGCGTCCACCACGGCGATGTCGCCTGTTTTGACTGTACCGTCCAGCATGCATTCCGAGAACCGGTCTTCAACCAGCGACTGGATCGCGCGGCGCAGCGGCCGGGCCCCGTACATCGGGTCAAAGCCCTTTTCGGCCAGCAGTTCCTTCGCCGCCGCCGTCACTTCCAGGGTCAGTCCCATGTCGGCCACCCGCTTGCGCAGCGAATTGAGCATGATATCCACAATCTGTAAAACCGCAGCCCGGTTCAGCATGTGGAAGAAGATAATCTCGTCAACGCGGTTGATGAACTCCGGATTAAAGGTTTTCTTCAACTCGTCCATGACCAGCTGACGGGCTTCCTCGTAAGTCTTACCGCCGTACATATGCTCCAGTTCGCCGTTCTTGCCGCTGGACTGGACGGCATCGAAGCCGATCCGCCGTCCGGCTGCCGTGGTCAGTAACCGGGCGCCGATATTGGAAGTCATGATCAGGATGGTGTTGCGGAAATTGATCGTCCGTCCCTGGCTATCGGTCAGTCGGCCGTCCTCGAGGATCTGCAGCAGCATGTTGAAGACATCCGGATGCGCTTTTTCGATCTCATCGAACAACACGACCGAATATGGCTTACGCTTGACCTTCTCCGTCAGCTGGCCGCCTTCTTCATATCCGACATAGCCAGGCGGCGAGCCGATCAGTTTGGACACATCGAATTTCTCCATATATTCGGACATGTCGATCCGGATCATGGCATTCTCGTCACCGAACATCACTTCCGCTAAGGCGCGGGCCAATTCGGTCTTACCGACGCCGGTGGTGCCGAGGAAGATGAAGGAACCGGTCGGACGCTTGGGGTCCTTGAGGCCGAGACGGCCGCGACGGATTGCCCGGGCAACGGCAGCCACGGCTTCGTCCTGACCGATGACACGCCGCTTCATTTCTTCTTCCAGGGTCTTCAGCCGCTCGGAGTCGCTTTCGGTCAGCTTGCGGACCGGGATGCCGGTCCAGCTGGCGACGATGTCGGCGATCGTGTCCGGTGTGAGCACCTGGTGCCGGGCATTCAATTCCTTCTGCCAGTCGGCGCGGATCACCGCCAGCTTGTCGCTCAGTTCCTGCTCTTCCTTGCGCAGGACCGCAGCCTGCTCGAATTCTTCCTTGTCGGCCGCTTGCTTCTTGCGCGCCGCGAGGTCGGTCAGCTGGCCTTCCAGCGTCTGGATCGCCGCCGGCTCATCGATCTTGCGCATCCGGATCTTGGAAGCGGCCTCGTCGATCAGGTCGATCGCCTTGTCCGGCAGGAAGCGGTCGGGGATATAGCGGATGGAAAGCTTGACCGCCGCTTCAACAGCCTCGTCGGTAATACGGACCTGATGATGATTTTCATACTTTTCCCGCAAGCCCTTGAGGATCAGGATGGCTTCCTCCGGTGAGGGTTCGCCGACCATGACCGGCTGAAAACGCCGCTCGAGGGCCGCATCCTTTTCGATATGCTTGCGATATTCGTCGATCGTGGTGGCGCCGATAATCTGCAGTTGCCCGCGAGTCATCAGCGGCTTGATGATGTTGGCGGCGTCCATGGCGCCTTCGGCCGCGCCGGCGCCGATGATAGTGTGCAGCTCATCGAGGAACAGCAGGACATTGCCGGCGTTGATCGCCTCGTCCAGGCCTTTCTTCAGGCGCTCTTCAAATTCGCCGCGGTATTTGGACCCGGCGACCATGCTGGCCATGTCCAGGGAAATGATCCGCTTGTCCTTGATCAGATCCGGTACATCGCCCCGGGCGATCTTCTGGGCCAGGCCTTCGGCGATGGCCGTCTTGCCGACGCCCGGCTCGCCGATCAGGCAAGGATTGTTCTTGGTGCGCCGGCACAGGATTTGCATAACGCGGATGATCTCGTCTTCGCGGCCGATGATCGGATCGAAGTGCCCTTCACGGGCCAACTGGGTCAGGTCGCGGCCGAATTTCTCCAAGGTCGGGGTCGATGACTTGCCTGCCTTGCCGCCCTTCTCCCCTTTGCCGCCGCCGGTTCGCTCGCTGCGGGCTTTCAGGTTGCGGTTGATCTCGTCAATGTTTTCATCACCGCTCGAGGGCGTCTGGTCGGCAGATTCAGTTTCGCCCGCTTCATCACCGCCGGTTTCCGCCTGGTTCTGCAGGTTCTGAACCAGCTGGTTATACAATGTACGCGGCTCCAGGCCGGTGGCCTTGAGGATCCGCATGGCCACGCTCTCGCCTTCCCGAATGATGCCCAGGAGGAGGTGCTCCGGCTCGATGACGTCCAGCTGGCGCATCCGGGCTTCATAAGCAGCCAGTTCGACAACTCGCTTGGTGCGGGGCGTAAACATGTTCATGACCTTTTCAGCGTCAATATTCTCTTCCGGCGTCACATCCTCCGGTTCCTGGGCGTTCATCTGGTTCATCGCCTCCTGGACTTTCTCCAGGCTGACATCGGCTGCCGCCAGCAATTCATAAGCCAGGCCCTGCTGTTCGGCGAGAATGCCGGCCAGCAAATGCTCAGTGCCGATATAATTCAATTTATAGGACCGGGCCAGCTGATAGGCTACGCCCAGCACGCCGCCGCTTCTTTCGGAAAAACGCATCATCATGGTACACACCTCCTGAGGTTGATTGGTTATGATATTTGTTACAAACTATTGTTCTTTCAGTAATTCACGGATAATCGTCGCCCGCTCGATATCCCGCTCATTTGGCGGCATCTGGCGGCCCTTGGCCTTCTGGATGCTGGCCGGTCCGATCGCCGCCTGGATCCGGTTGATATCGGAAGCCGCCACCTGCGGCAGCAGTCCGAGCGACTGACCGAAGCGCAAGTCGGACAACAGCGTAACCGCCTCCTCGGTCGGTATCTGGCGGGCATAACGCAGGATGCCGTAAGCACGCAGGATCTTGTCCTCCAGAGCGACCGGCTGCTGACGGTAAATTTCCCGCCGGACCTTGCGTTCCTGCTCGATCAGCTGCTGGAGCATCCGCTTCAGGTCGTTGATCAGGTCTGTTTCGGTAATTCCCAAAGTCAGCTGGTTGGAAATCTGGTACAGGTGCCCCTGGCTCTTGCTATGCTCGCCGTATTGGCCACGCACCGCAAAACCCATCTTGTTCAGGCTTTCGATGACATCCTTGATCCGGCCGCTCATGGTCAGGCCAGGCAGGTGGGCCATCACGGAAGCGCGCATCCCGGTGCCGGTATTGGTTGGGCAGGCGGTGAGGAAGCCATAATTTTCACTATAGGCCAGTGAAAGCGAACCTTCGAGGATCAGCGCCGCGCCGGCCGCCGCCTCGTAGGCGGCTTCCAGATTCAATCCCGGCTGCATGGACTGGATCCGGATATGATCCTCCTCATTGATCATGATCGAGATCGCCTCGTCCCGGCTGATGATCACCCGGTGGCTGAGTCCCTTGCGGGTAAGGTCGGGGCTGATCAGCCTTTTCTCGGCCAGGGCCATCTGGTCCTCTTCGCTGAGGGAATCCAGTTCGAGGGTCAAATAGGCGCGCTTGCGTTCTTTGTCGCCGCGGAAAAAGGCCTCGACAATCTCATCGGCGGCCTGACGGGCCTGCTGGTTGTCCATGCGGTGCGGGAAAGGATAATGATCCAGGTCGCGGGCCAGCCGCACCCGGCTGGTCAGGATGACGTCGCTTTCCGGCCCCTGATCGATATACCAGGTCATTTTCCGTCACCTTCTTCCGTGCAGATCCGGCTTTCCAGCGCGCGGATCTCGTCGCGCAACCGGGCGGCCTTTTCGTAAGCTTCCTCCTGGACTGCCTGTTGCAGCGATTTTTTCATATCTGCCAGGCGTGAACGCAGGAGCTGCTGTTCTTTCTGGTCTGCCGTCTGGCAAACCTTGCGGCCGACATGCCGGGTGCTGCCCTGGATGCGGCGCATCATCGGGTCCAGGCGGTCGGCAAAAGCCTCGTAGCAATGGCTGCAGCCGAAGAGTCCGGAGCGCCGGAAATCATCAAAGGACTGGCCGCAGGTGGGGCAGGCGGTGTCGCGGCTGACTGTCGTGCCGAAGGCCGGGATGCCGCCGGTATTGTCAAAGACACTGCCGCCGCCGAGCAGGCCGGAACCGAAGAGGTTGCCGATGTTGCCCAGATAATCCTGCAGGTTCATGCTGATTCCCTGTTCGCGGGCGCAGGCCTCGCACAGATGGTGTTCTGTGGTTTTCCCGTTGCGGGTCTGCGACAGATGAATCGTCGCTTCCCGCTGCTGGCATTTTTCACATTTCATAAGGTTGCCTCCTTTTCAGCGGACAATCAGGCTGGTCAGCATATTCTTGAAAACGATCATCCGAACGCGGTCTTTGATCTCGATGCCCACCTCGCTCAGCGAGCGGTCGGACGTCGCGGCCATCAGCAGCCGGGCTTCGCGGTCGTTGATGATGTCGTAGTCCACGAAGTTGCGGATCAGGATCGCGGCCTGGTGCTGGGAAAGCGTGTCGCCGATGGTATTCAGCGCGTGCATCAGATAATTGGTCGGCGTTTTCATCTCAACCCGGCGAATGCGGATCCAGCCGCCGCCGCCGCGCCGGCTCTCGACCAGAAAGCCCTGGTCGTTGGTAAAGCGGGTTGCCAGGACATAGGTAATCTGCGATGGCACACAATTCATGCGGTCAGCCAGGGAATTGCGGGTGATCTCCACATAACCGTCGTTCTGTTCCATCATTTCCTTCAGTAAAGCTTCGATATGATCACTGATCCGGGCCATGGGCCTTCCTCCTTCCGGTAGTCTAAGTAAATGATCTGTGACTTTGACTATCTTTGACTTATAAACCAATTATAGATCGTCAGCGAGAATTGTCAAGTAGGGAAAATCGTCACTCGTATCTTAGCGCGTCGATCGGATCGAGGCCGGCAGCCTTCTTCGCCGGATAAATCCCGAAGAACAAGCCGACCGAGCTGGCGAACAGGACGGCGATCAGGACAGTCTGGATGCTGAGCACCGGCGTGATTTGCCCGATGTTCCGGACACCCCAGGCAATGCCATACGACAGGGCAAACCCGGTCAGGATACCGCTCAGCCCGCCGACCAGGGTCAGGATCACCGATTCGGTCATGAACTGCAGCATGATATCGGTCGTCGTGGCGCCGATCGCCTTGCGGATGCCGATTTCCCGGGTGCGTTCGGTCACCGAGACCAGCATGATGTTCATGACGCCGATGCCGCCGACCAGCAGGGAGATGGCGGCCACGGCGCTGATGAAGACAGTCATGATGTTGATGACATTGTTGATCTGCTTGAGGATCGACGCCATGTTCTGCGCGCGATAGACTTCGCGGTCGCCGTTGCCGTGGCGCATCTGCAGCAGCCGGATGACAGCTGCGCTGGCGTCGTCGGCGGATTCCGCCGAAGTGGCCATGATGCTGACCGCATTGAACTGGTTGCCGTTGTCAATCATTTTCTGGGCGGTTTTAATCGGTGAATAGACGGTAAAGGGGATGTTCGCCGCATCGCCGGTATCCATGCCGTAACTGGCCATCAGGCTGGTCATTTGCGCGGTGATTGAGTCGCAGATCCCGATCACGGTGGCCCTCAGCAGCTTGCCGCTGCGCTGCAGCGTGAGGGTTTCGCCGACGGCGTTCTCGCGGCCAAAAAGTTTGACGGCGCCAAGTTTGTCGATCACGACGACGGGGCGGCCGTCTGTATACTCGATTTCGGTGAAGAGACGGCCGTGCAGCAGCTCAATATCCGTGAAACTGGTATATTCGTCATCTATGGCCGCCAGGTAGATCCGGCTCTTCTGGTCCTCGGAAGCCGCACTGGCTATGGTCTGCAGGGAAGCCGTCGCATGCTTGACCAGCTCGATGCGGCTGCGGATGGCCTCGAGATCCTGCTGGGTGATATAGTCGGCGTTCTGGGCGGCGCTGCTGCGGACCTGGATCATCACCGTCGAGGCGCCGATCTCGTCGAACTGGCCGAGAACCTCATTCTTGCCGCCTTCACCCAGGGCGACGATGGCGATGACGGAAGCAATCCCGACAATGATGCCCAGCATGGTCAGCAGCGCGCGCATCTTGTTGGCCCGCAGGCTGTTGAAGGCCATTTTCAAGCTTTCCAGGAACATGCGCTCAACCTCCTTCCTCTGGTTCGGATCGGCTGATCAGGCCGGCATGCAGCAAGGGATTGACCGGGCAGGGCGCGTTGCGGCCGCTGGTGTCGGTGACGATCCGGCCGTCCCGGACCTGGATGATCCGGCTGGCAAAGGCCGCGATGTCCGCCTCGTGCGTGATCAGGACGATGGTCGTCCGAACTTCGTTCAGCTGCCGGAAAATCCGCATGATTTCCATGGCCGACTGACTGTCCAGATTGCCGGTCGGCTCGTCGGCCAGGAGCAGGGCCGGTTCCAGGATCATCGCCCGGGCGATGGCCACCCGCTGTTTTTGGCCGCCGGAGATCTCATTCGGACGATGGCGGGCCCAGGGCGTCAGCCCGACGGCTTCCAGGGCCGCGGCAGCCCGGTGCGCGCGGTCCCGGCGGCTGACGTCGGCGTAGACCATCGGCAACTCGACATTTTCCTGCAGATAGAGCTTGGGCAGCAGGTTGAATGATTGGAAAACAAAGCCGATCTCCCGGTTGCGAATCCTGGCCAGGTCATTCGGCGCCAAATCGACGATGTCGGTGCCGTTGAGCACATAGGTGCCGGAATCCTTGCGGTCCAGACAGCCGAGAATGTTCATCAGCGTGGACTTGCCGGAGCCGGAAGGCCCCATGATCGCGGTAAACTCGCCGGCAGCGATGTCAAGGTCGATCCCCTTCAGGGCTGTGTACTCCACTTGCCCGGTCCGATAGGTTTTCCAGACATCCCGGATCGTAATGACCGGCTGCCGGTCTTGTTCAGCCATTGGGTTTCTCCTTGATCAACAGGCCTTCGCTCAGGTTGTTGGTCGGATTGAGGACCACCCGGTCGCCGGCCTGTAGGCCGGATATGACCTGAGCGTACAAATCCGATTGGATGCCCGGGGTGAACACCCGCCGAACCAGGCGATTGTCAGCGCCGACCACAAAGACATAATATTCGCCCAATTCCTTTTTCATGGCTTCCGCCGGCAACAACAGGACATTCGCAGCAGATGCGGTCTGAATTTCGGCATCCAGATTGAAGCCCAGGGTCAGGTCGCTCAGATTGTCGCCTTCAATGCTCATCTCCAGATCGATCATCGGTTCCGAGCTGAGCACGCTGGAAGATGACATGCTGCCCAGCAGGCTGCCCGAGCTGTTTCCCGTCAGGCTGACATTGCTGGCAATACGGCCTTTGTAGGTAATCTTCCCCTGCCAGGTCCGGTTGTCCTGCGTATAGGTCACCGGCATGCCGACGGCCAGCTTCGCCGAATCATAGCGATTGGCCTGGAAAAAAGCCTTCGGGTGGGTGTTGTCATAGATGACGATGACCGGATCCGAGCCAGCGGCCAGACTGCTGAGCGAAGCGGCGGAAGGACTGGACGATGAGCCGGATGACGAACCGCCGAGCAAGCTGCTCAGCGAATTGCCCAGGGAGCCGCTGAGTGAGCTGTTGAGTGAACTGCCGGCTGCGCCGACATACTCGCCGGGCTTCGCGTTGACCTGGGCGACGACGCCGTCGATCTCGGCATATAGGGTTTCCTTGGCGTTGTCCACAGCCGACTGCGCCAGCGCCTCGGCCTGTCTGGCCTGGGCTGCGGCGGTCGCCGCTGAGGAAACCAGGCTGGTCACCTGGCTGGCCGCGCTGCTGCCGCCCAACAGGCCGCTCAGGGTCGAGGTGCTGGTCAGGCTGCCCAGCAGGCCGCTCAGGGCGTTGCTCATTTTCGTGACGCG